>JAKQLF010000373.1 GCA_029567325.1 Bacteroidota bacterium
GACATTGATCCTGCTTCTTTAGCTGACGCTTTTGACTCTTTATCCTATGGATATCCAGTTATCCGAGACACTTCTGGAGCAATGTTTGCTTTGTTTCCAGATGAAGCAATATGTAATGTTGTAGCAACTTTTTCAGACAGTAAGCCAATCGACTATTGTGGAAAGGCATGTCTTGGTGGCTCAAAAATATTGAGAACTTGGATCGTTGTAGATTGGTGTGCCGGTGAAACTGCTACCTTGACTCAGTTGATCAAAAAGGTAGATGATGAAGCACCATCTATTACAGTAGCAAATCCTGATAAAGTATATTCAGTAAATGCCTGGGGTTGTGAAGTAGATATCTTGCTTCCGGCAGCTACAGTATCTGATAATTGCGATGATCACTCAAAAGTTGTTGCTGTAGATGGTCCACTTGGAATCACAGTAGTAAGTAAAGGCGGTAGATTTGAAGCACTTGATGTGCCACAAGGAACGCACCAATTTATATATACTGCATCTGATTGTTGTGGAAATACATCAACTGCAACTATCGAATTGACAGTTGTAGATAAGATAGCTCCTGTTGCAACTGCAAAGGAATTTATCACAGTAAGTTTGACAAGAAGTGGAGATAGTCTAGTGACAGGAGTTGCTAAGATTTTCCCTGCTCAAGTAGACAATGGTTCTTATGACAATTGTACACCAGTATATTTGGAGATCAGAAGAGAGGATGGTGCGCCATCATGTTTGAATTTGGGTGATCTATATGATCATGATACAAATCCTGCAACTCCAATGATCGAATGGAATAATAACGTTACTTACAATAGTACTATAAACGGATTGGATCAAACAGTTCCTTTACATGGTTCTGATCGTGCATTTGATACAGATAAAGGACAATTTGTAAAATTCTGCTGCGAAGACATAGGCGATACAGTAAAAGTATGGTTGAGAGTTTGGGATGATGCAGATGGTGACGGTATTTTTGGAACAGCGGGTGACAATTACAATGAAACTTGGGCAAATGTAAAAGTTGAAGACAAGATCGTTCCAAAGATTTATTGTGAAAATGATATTACAACTTCTTGCGATAGAGCAGATGTTTTCTATACTCCCGATGGTGTGTGGAGAGATGTTGCAGGATCTCAAATTCCTGCAGAATACAGACCTTGGGTAGATGGAGTTTGTAGCGACTATTTACTTGAATACAGAGACGTGGGTTCACTTACGGTTTGTAACACTACAAGACAAAGTGATCCAATCGTAAGAACATATAGAGTGAAAGGGTATCCTCAAGTAACTTGTACAATGACTATTACCATTTCTGATATCGATAGTGATCCAATTTTGGAATATCCAATAGCAGTCCATGGTTGGTCAAAGTGTACATTAACTGAAGAAGAAGTTTTAGCAAATACTGTTAGAGCTAATGTACCTGATGGATTATATTATGAAGTTAGACAACAAGATGGTCCTGCATTTTGCGAGTCAGTTGGAGCAAATATTTTGCCTCATGCTATGACAACCAATGGATTAACCCCAACTAGTGGATCATTAGAAACAAAATTACAAGGTAAGAGCAGATTCAATCCAAACTATAAGGATATAGGTTGTAATGTATTTGGAAGACACATCACTATTGAAGATTATTTAGTAGGTGCTGGATGTAGAAAATGGTTGGTGAAGTTTGATTACATCAATTGGTGTACAAATTCATATGCAGGATGTAGAGCTACAGTTTACAAATTTGAGGATACAGTTCCTCCGGTAATTGCTACTTGTCCTTCTTACACAATAGAAGTGAATCAGGCTAGCTGTACAGCAAGCCAAGTTGTTGCACCTATTGCTACAGATGCAGGAGGTTGCGAAACTGGATTTAGATGGACAGTAAGATTATACAATACTGCTGACTCATTGTTGGCAACACGCACAGGAACAGGTGGAGCACCAAGATTTGATGCATTCAACAACTTGTTGCCAGGAGTTTATGATGTGAATTACAATGTAACAGATGGTTGCGGTAATGTAGCAGAATGTAATGGTACAATCACTGTAATACCAAAAGATCCAACACCTTACTGTATCAGTTTGAGCAGTGCGGTAATGAAAGATGGTAGAGTAGAATTGTGGGCTGTTGACTTTGATAAAGGTTCATTCTTGAATTGCGATCCTTATGGCACTGGAGTAATCCTTTATACATTCAACTTGGACGGAAGAGCTTCACATCCTGTAGTTGACAGCTTATTGGTTGTTCACTACTTCAAAGGACTAGGAGTATTGGCTACATTAGCAGAATACAATGCAGGAAATGCGCAGAAATGGTTGCCAAAAGTTAAGGAAACTCCTTGGCCAGGTGGTACAGTGAGAAAAGAATTGACTGGTGGTACATCAGGTATGATCTTTGGTTGTGCAGTTGGCGATCCAGTTGGAACACCATTTACTGTAGATATGAGAGTTTGGGATACAAGATTCTTTAATCCTGGAACTGACGATGGTTCAGACTTCTGTAAGGTGACATTGAGTTTGGTAAACAATCAAGGTCCAGCAGCATGTCCTTCTGCATCCACAGGTGGAAGAATTGTTGGTACAGTGATGACAAATGCTGGCGAAGGTGTGAGTGATGTAGAAACATCATTAAACTCAAGTCTTCCTGAATTCCCAGTCAAATCAATGACTAGTGCAGGGGTATTCTCTTTCGAAGCAATTCCTGCTGGAGTAGAGTACGAATTGAGCGCTAAAAAAGATATTGACTACAGAAATGGTGTAAATACACTGGATTTGTTGAAAATACAAAGACACATATTGAGCATAACTAAGTTAGACAACGCATTCAAATATGTTGCAGCTGATGCAAACAATGACCAAAAAGTTGATGTAAGTGACTTGGTTGAATTGAGAAAATTGGTTCTTGGAGTAGTAAATAACCTTCCTAAGAATGAGTCATGGAGATTTGTTGATGCTACGCAAGAGTTTAGCGATATTTCAAATCCTTGGCCATTGAATGAGGTTATTATAGCAAAAGCAGGTGATGTAGCTTCAAACAATTTTGTAGCTGTAAAAGTTGGTGATGTTGATGTTACTGCTTCTGTAAACGCAAATTCTAGCAATACTGAAATCAGAAGTGCAGCAGCTGTGAAATTCAACATTGATGAACAAAGCGTGAATGCTGGTGAAATCATCAACGTAGACGTGAAGGCTAGTAACTTCAATGAAGTATTTGGTTACCAGTTTACTACTGAATTGACAGGACTTACTGTTGTTGCGGTACAATCTGGTGCAATTACAATAGAAGAGAACATGTATGCAGACTTAGGCAATGGTAAATTTACCATGAGCTGGACAGATGCAAATGGTGTTACAGTAGCGAACGACGCAGTATTATTTACTTTGAAAGTGAAAGCTGATAGAAATACTAACTTATCTCAAGCAATAGTATTGAATTCTGCAGTCACTGAGGCAGAGGCTTATGTTGGAACAGATCTTGAAACTATCAATGCAAAATTGGAAGTAAGAGGTGGTGTAAGCAAAGGATTTACTTTGTTCCAAAATACTCCAAACCCATTCAAAGCAGAAACAAACGTGAAATTCAGTGTATCTGAAGCTTCACAAGTAAGATTCAGAGTGTATGATGTGACTGGTAAAGTATTGATGAATCAAACCATCAATGCTGTACAAGGTGAAAACAACATTACACTTAGGAAATCTGATCTTGCAGCAAACGGTATTCTTTACTACCAATTGGAAAGTAATGGAGAAATTGCAACACGCAAGATGGTTATCATTGAGTAGTGAGTTTTTAGAATAATTTAGAAAGGACCGACTATAAAGATAGTTGGTCCTTTCGCTTTTTATACCGTTACTGTTTCAAAAAATGCTAATCAACAGCATGAGTATTAATCTAATTTCTGGTTGAATTTTGGTGGTTTATGAGCTACATGACAACATAGAAGCACCTACTTTATTTCTAGCCCAGTCTGGCCTCTTAGCAAACCATTTTTCTAAATCTGGTTGCTCATCATATGGCTTCTGAAGTAAATTAAATACTTCATTCAATGGTTCATAGTCTTCCTTTTCCGCAGCCTCAATGATCATCTGAGTCATGTAATTTCTGAGCACATATTTTGGATTTACTGAGTTCATTGCCTCTTTTCTTTGAGCATCTGAAAGATCATCTTCATTTAGCCTTCGCAAATATTGGTTGATCCAATTAACCCATTTTTCCTTGCTTTCGCCTAATAAATCGTGATCAAAATAGAAGGCGTTTTTGATGACATTAATTTTAGAATCGTCATAATCAGTCAAGTGAGCTTTTTGGAAATTGGATAAATTTCTGAAGAAAATAGTCATGTCCAATTCCTGTTCATGCATCAATTTTTCAAGTGCCGTGATGAGCGAATCATCTGTTTCTTTTACATACATAAGGCCCAACTTTTGAGTCATCATTTTCAAAAAAGCAGGTCTATATTCCTTTTGGTAAGTTGCAAATATTTCTTCAAATGGTGCCACGTCTTCCACCAATGGATAAAGCGCATTTGCAAGCTGAACCAAATTCCAAAGCGCAATATTAGCTTGATTTCCAAATCGATATCTTTTGTGAGCCCGATCTGTGGTATTTGGAGTCCAACCATAATTGTAATCATCTACCCAACCATATGGCCCATAATCAATGGTCAGCCCAAGTATGGACATGTTGTCTGTATTCATGACTCCGTGCACAAAACCTACGCGATGCCATTCAAGCATCAATTGCATGGTTCTCTCAGAGACTTCTTTAAAAAAAGTTATATATTTTTCCTTTCCTTCTAATTTATTTTCTGGATAGTAATTTTTTATGGTAAAATCAGTGAGCTTTTGGAGCACATCAAATTCCGATCTCGTTGTATGGATTTCAAAATTTCCAAATCTGATGAAACTCGGAGCCACCCTACAAACTATTGCACCTGGTTCATAATCAGGATGGCCATCATACATGACATCTCTTAAAACCTGATCTCCAGTTTTTACCAAGGACAATGCTCGGGTTGTAGGCACACCCAAATGAAACATTGCCTCAGAACACAAATATTCCCTGATAGATGATCTTAGAACTGCAAATCCATCCGCCGTCCGGGAATAAGGTGTAGGCCCTGCTCCCTTTAGTTGCAATGTCCATCTGTGGCCATGGTTTTTTACATCAAATAAATTAATCGCTCTTCCATCGCCCAATTGACCAGCCCAATGTCCAAATTGATGACCGCCGTAATTCATTGCATATGGTTGAGTACCTTCATGAATTTCTGAGCCTGAAAAGATATCTAGAAATGCAGGCTCATAGATTTGTTCTTTTTCTATTCCGAGCATTTCGGCTACTTCTTCCGATGAGTGCAATAACTTTGGAGCATTTGGTTTTACAGGTTTGACCAAACTTGCTACAATGTTAGAAACCTGTTGAGGTCTGTTGACCATAGAGTTGTCGACAGGTAAGGATTCAGCCAACCCTTTTATAATGTTTAATTTTAGTTTCACCATTACTTATTGAAATGTAAAATAAACTAAAAGGTTTCATTGGGTTCAATAATTTCATTTGGATTTCAAAGCATTCAATATGTCAGAAGGAGTTGTTTTGGTTATTTGGTAAATGTCAATACTTTCGCCTTCCCCATTTCCAAATACTTTTCCGTCCATTTGGATTACAGTGGTAAAAGGGTTTTCCTGACCGTACAAATGAGGCAAGTTATTATAGCATTCTGTGATGACGTCCTTGTCAAAAATGGAAAGAAAATGAATTTTTACAATACCGTAAAATTGAGGATTACTTTAGGAAAAAAGTTTTGATACGTAAACGATTCCTTAAAAACCATAATTATACAGGAATGTAATCCTTAAAAAACATAATAATTCAGGAATATAATCCTTAAAAAACATAATATTACGGGAATATAATCCTTAAAAACCATAATATTTCAGGAATAGAGCTTTAACTTTACAAAAAATACTATATTTGCAGAGAGCAAAAACAAAGTAATTGTGATAACCAGGCAAATAGCAGATAACATCAAAAAAAGAATGTTTAGCAAGAAAGCTATTATTCTTTTGGGCCCACGCCAAGTAGGTAAAACAACTCTCATCAGAACATTGATAGGAGATGAAGATGTTTTATTTTTAGACGGTGATGATGTGACAGTAAGGAATACTTTGTCGCAAATCAATACTCAGGAATTAAAAAACCTGATTGGTAAAAATAAAATTGTTTTCATTGACGAAACACAGCGAATCGAAAATATAGGGTTAACTGCAAAAATTATTGTGGATCAGATCAAAGATATTCAGTTGATTTTGAGTGGGTCGTCTTCGTTTCAAATAAATGAAGAAGTACAAGAGCCGTTGACGGGTAGAAAATGGAGTTTTGAGTTATATCCGATCACCTTTAAAGAATGGGAAAACAATGTGGGTGTCTTACAGGCTAAACAAGGCCTCAATGACCGCCTCATTTATGGGTTTTACCCGGATATTCTCAATAACCCGGAAGATCAAACAGAACTTATAGATGAGTTGATGGATAGTTACCTTTTTAAGGATGTATTGTTGTATGGGAAAATAAAAAAGTCTGACAGTATTTTTAAACTTGTCCAAGCATTGGCTTATCAAGTTGGCAATGAAGTAAACTACAATGAATTGTCAAATTTGATTGGTATTGATGCTAAGACGGTTGCCTCCTATATTGACATTCTGGAAAAAGCATTTGTCTTTTTCAGGTTGAATTCATATAGCACCAATCAGCGCAATGAAATCAAAAAGGGAATAAAAATTTATTTCTTTGACAATGGGGTGCGCAATGCCATCATCAAGAACTTCAACAATGTTGACAACAGAAATGACGTGGGAGCATTGTGGGAAAACTTTTTAATTTCTGAAAGATGGAAACAACTTCACTACTCCAAAAGTAAGGCAACACCTTATTTTTGGAGGACAACACAACAACAGGAAATTGATTATGTTGAAGTCAGTGCAAACGAAGTCAAAGCTTTTGAATTTAAATGGAGTAATACAAAAAAGGGGAAAATTTCTGACACCTTTACCAATCAATATCACTCTATCAATTCGATCATCAATAAGGACAATTACCATGCTTTTATTACAATGGATCATTAATAGCAAAACCGTATAGCCAATTTAATTGATTATACGGTTTTAAATATTTTTTGAACAAGCTTTAGTTCTGGAGTATTGATTACTTTTGCACCCTAATCTAAACTTATGGCAGCTGACAATAAAGTAATATTCGCTATGGAGGGAGTGACCAAGGTCTACCCCCCACAAAAAACAGTTTTAAAAAATATTTGGTTATCCTTTTATTATGGAGCCAAGATCGGTGTTCTGGGCTTGAATGGCTCAGGAAAATCTAGTTTGCTCAAAATCATTGCTGGACTAGACACCAATTATCAAGGTAAGGTAACCTTTGATAAAGAATATAAAATTGGCTACCTGGAGCAAGAACCTCAACTTGACGAAACTAAAACAGTAAGGGAAATAGTGCAACAAGGTGTGCAGCACATCGTTGACGTTGTCAATGCTTATGAGGCTATCAACTTGAAATTGGCCGAGCCAATGGACGATGATGAGATGATGAAGGCCATAGATAAGCAAGGAGAGCTTATGGAACAAATGGATCATTACAATGCCTGGGAGCTAGACTACCATTTGGAAACAGCCATGCAGTCTTTGAGGTGCCCAGAGGGTGAAACTTCCGTGAAGGTTCTTTCTGGTGGTGAGCGAAGAAGAGTAGCTTTGTGTAGATTGTTGCTCAGTCAACCAGATATTTTATTATTGGATGAGCCTACCAACCACTTAGATGCAGAAAGCGTTTATTGGTTGGAGCAATACTTAGCCAAGTTTCTAGGTACAGTCATTGCTGTAACGCACGATAGGTACTTCTTGGATAATGTTGCGGGTTGGATTTTAGAGCTTGATAGGGGAGAGGGCATCCCTTGGCAGGGCAACTATAGCACTTGGTTAGAGCAAAAAGCCAAAAGGCTAGAAATGGAAGAAAAAACTGAGTCCAAAAGGAGAAAGACTTTGGAGCGTGAATTGGAATGGGTAAGGATGGCGCCAAAAGCCAGACAAGCAAAAGGAAAGGCTCGTCTTTCTGCTTACGATAAACTCTCTGGAGCTGAAGGTAAAGAAAGGGAGGCGAAATTGGAGTTATTCATCCCACAAGGTCCGAGACTTGGAGACGTTGTTATTGAGGTTGATAACATCAATAAAGCTTACGATAATAAAGTTTTGATTGAGAATTTCACCTGTTCAATTCCTAAAAATGCGATCGTCGGTATCATTGGTCCCAATGGTGTTGGTAAGTCAACCTTCTTTAGAATGATTATGGGTGAGGATACTCCTGATTCAGGGAAGATCATCAAAGGTGACACCGTGAAGATCAGTTATGTAGATCAATCTCACAAAGATTTATTGCCAGACAAAACGGTGTTTGAAGTTGTTGGTGGCGGACAAGAATTGATCAAAGTTGGCAATACTGAACTCAACGTAAGAGCATATTTGAGTAAATTTAATCTGGGTGGAAGTGATCAGCAGAAGAAAATTGGTGTGCTTTCTGGTGGGGAAAGAAATAGAGTGCATTTAGCCATGACTTTGAAAGATGGTGGTAATGTGCTTTTACTGGATGAACCTACCAACGATATTGACGTGAATACACTGAGAGCTTTGGAAGAAGCCATCGAAAATTTTGCTGGATGTGTGTTGGTTATTTCTCACGATAGATGGTTTATAGACAGGCTTGCTACACATATTCTTTCGTTTGAAGGCGATAGTAAAGTCGTTTTCTATGAAGGGAACTTTAGTTCTTACGAGGCAGCCAAGGTTGCTGAATTTGGTGAAATAGCTCCAAAAAGACCATCTTTCAAGAGTTTGATATAATATTAAAATTTTCATCAGGAATTTTTCAAGCAAAGTTTTTGTTTTGAAAGTGCCTTCTGAAAGACAAAGTTAATGATGCACGGTCTATCGCTGCTTTTGTATAAAAGTGGAGGAAAGTCCGGACAACGTAGAGCACCACACCACCTAACGGGTGGGATTTTCAATTTCCTCAAAAGGGAATTTGGAGGTACAGACAGTGTCGCAGAAAACTATACCGCCTTTTGCTTGCAAGAGGTAAGGGTGAAAACGTGAGGTAAGAGCTCACGATGGCAGTTGGTAACAGGTGCCATGGATAAACCTTGTGGGTTGAAATGCCGCGTATATTTTGGTTATCTGCTTTGGTAGATAGAAGGGTTGCTCGCTCAAAACGTAAGTTACCAAAAGGGGTAGGCAGCTCAGATAAATGATAGACGGGTCCTTAGGGATCTTACAGAATCCGGCTTACAGTGCATCAGTTTTTTTTTTAAAAAATGAAAAAGGCGTGAAGAATGATCTCTCCACGCCTTTTTCATTTTTATGCTTTTTACATTAGAGTGTATGAGCTTATCATCTTATTCGTCCAACGCTGATAAGTTACCCAAATCAAATATCATCCCAAACCTCAATGTGTTATCCAATGGGCTTCTTCTATTGTTCCCAGGAATCAAATATGATAAGTCGATATTGAATATATTATATTTTATACCTAAGCCAACAGTGAAATATTTTCTGGCACCTTTGAGCGGATGCTCGTAGAAGAATCCTGCTCTTGCTGCAAATTGTTGATCATACCAATATTCAGCTCCAAGCGAATAGTTGATCTCTTGGAGTTCTTCCTGAAATCCTCCTTGTGCATCTGAAAATGATCCGAATACTCCTTCGAACAAAGTTTTTTGTCTGTAATCACCTACATTGTCTCCATCTTTTGAAAACTCAGGATTGGGTGCTGTGGTATTGCCGTCGACCAAAATATTTTTGGATACAGAAGTAGGAACCATCAGTTTGTTGAAATCCAGCGCAAAAGTAATGGTATTGTATTCATCCAGCTCTAGTTTTAAGGAAGTACCTATTCCCAAGTTGGTAGGAATAAAGTCTCTAATACTATCTCTGGTGTAAGTCACTTTTGATCCCAAATTAGTGATGGCAGCTCCTATACTCAATTGAGCATCCTTTCCACCTAGTTCCATTTTTTTCTTATAGGTCAACCCTATATCAGTTGCAAAAGAGGTTGCATTGGTAATTTCTATACCATTCACAATCTGATTTGGCGCCAGAGCAGAGAATAAATAGTTGCCAGAAACGGAAACAGATAAGTTATCTCCCAATTTTCTGGCATATGCCAAACCAAATTGGAATTCTCTTGGTCTACCATCTCCATTATCTACACCTGATGGATCCCTGAAATTGATGACACCTAACGAGAAATACTTAAACTGAAAGCCAACGGTTGATAGCGCATCAATTTTTTTATAACCGCTTAATTGAGCCAGGTATATATCTGGTAAATTAAGATCTTGCAACCAAGGAGTGTAAGTTGCTGAAAGGGCAGCATCTTTTTCAGCGAAAGCCAGCGAAGATGCGTTGTAATGGATTGAGGCAGGAGTAGGGTCAAGTGCTATGCCAGCATCACCCATTGCACCACCTCTAGCATCAGGAGCAATCCTTAAAAAAGGCATGGCAGTCAAATTGGAATTTGGGAGGCAGTCTCCGTTGGCATCTACTACACATCCTACTCTTGAGTCAAATACTTGTCCATTTAAAAATGGGCAAACCCCCAAAATCGCGATTGCCAAAAATATACATTGGTTTACTTTTCTAAGCATCTCTTTGAAACTTGATTGTTTTTTTCGTGCGCAAAAATAGCATTTCAGCTTAAAGCTTAACTAATTTTTCAAAATTACTTTCACGTTCCAACCCTAACGCACTATTTTTTACTTTTATTTTATAAAAATATATGCCAGGAGCCAATTCATTTCCAAAGTCGCTCTTTCCAAACCACTCTATTGTGCTTTCTCTAGATCCTGTTGCAAACTTATTTACCTTGATTTGCTTTACCAAAGCACCTGTAGAGGAGTAAACGAGTAATTCAATATTTATATCACTACCGTTGAAATCGTGTTCAAAAGAGAAATTTGTTTGATCATTGAATGGATTGGGATAGTTGTAAACATTCAATAACTTATCCAAACCAGATTCGGGAATGACAAACTTAGTCTTGGAAACGGCACTATTATTAGATATATCCCAAGCTTTGATGGCTACTTCATATTCGCCAGCTGGCAATTTTGAGAAGGGGAACCTTACTCTTCCGCTCGCCGGATCATTTAAATTAGAAACATAATAATCATTCAAAATATAATTGCCACGGATGGGACCTGTAAGTGTAGCGACTAGATCATGTCCAATGCTATTGCCTGTGACGTTTATGCCATAATCATCCTTCAAATCAACCAACAATATTGGATTTTCATTGGTAACTCCACCGTATGCGAAAGAAGTATCATTGATAAAGACATTCACAATTGGAGCGAGATTGTCAATTATGTTGTTTTTGATGTCGCCTCCAACATAAGGTCCATCAACATATCCACCAGCGTCAATTTTGCCATCTGTAGCATAAAAGCTCAATTTACCAGCTCCTAATTCATAATTGATGTCTTTTGGTACAACAAAAGAAATTGAAAACTTTCCATCCTGCACTGTGGCACCACCTTTAAAAATCACGTTGCGAAATTCATCAAACTTATATTTATAACTATCTCCGTCATTGGCCAGTGTTTCTCTAGTCGATTGTTTGTCATAAAATGTTACTGTAAGATTACCATCAAATGATTTTAAAATGTTTCCAGAATTGTCAACAACTTCGCCTTTTAGTACTATTGCGTCAAGTGCTGAAAGTGTATCATCAAAAATAGCGGCAGGAATATCATTGATCGTGTTGAGCTTTATTCTGTTTGACGGTAAGCCAATTCTTTGTGCGGGATCACCGATCAAAGCAAATTTTCTTGCATTATCTCTCAAGGTATCACTTGCCTGATTATTTTTTGCCCGCACCAGAATATCGCCAAATCTAAGTGGAAGGCCATTTTCCTTTTGGTAAATAAAATCAAAAACAGAATTTGTAAGTCTTTCATTTTCACTTGAATAAACTGATCTTACGGTACTAAATAGAGCTATAGCACCGC
Organism: Bacteroidota bacterium; assembly: GCA_029567325.1. GTDB lineage: Bacteria > Bacteroidota > Bacteroidia > Chitinophagales > Saprospiraceae > JADKBO01. The sequence goes on from JAKQLF010000373.1 coordinate 12,057, forward strand.
CTTGCGGCATCAACATGGTCTCCTCACCGGTTGTTACAAATGATGGGTTATCAAAGCCAGTCAAGGAGCAAGTTGCGGTGATGAAAACCAATGGTTTTTTCTTATTATCCCAGTTTTTGATGTCATTGATTTGCAAAACACGCTCTTGAGACAGGCCAGATGGACCACCGTGCCCCAAATAACAAAGAGTAAGCAAACCTTTAAAGACTTGGTTGGCAATATCAAGTGTTGCGTCTGGAAACCTTTCTCCACCTGGGGTGCTTACCTGTTCGTAAACATCAAAGTACATTTTTTTGATGTTGATTTCAGGATTGAGTTGACTCACTTTTTTGGAAATCCTATCAGCTTGTACAATGTGTGTATTATAATCTTCATCGTCAGCAGTAAAACCCATAGATAATCTCCAATCCCCAAATCTTTCTGGATCTAGATCATATGCCATGATTTTGGCAACGACATCCTTGGCTTCTTTCAAATTTTTCACTGGCAGTCTGCCAACTGCAATATCAAGTGCTCCAACCAAATTTCCGCCTTCATTATCACTCAGTAACGCGAAGTAGTCATCAGTAGGAAATCCTGTAATAGGGTTGAGTGATTCATCGGTTTCATATACAGGAATGTAGGCTATGTCGTCTTCTTTATTCATTAGGAAACGATAATCATATGTAGCATCACCAAAAAGTAGAAGATATTTGAAATCTGGATCCCTATTGTACAACATTTTTGCAAAATTCCTTAAAGCACTGACGTCCTTTCTACCTGAAGAAAATTCGTTGTAGATCTCTTGTATTTCTACAGATATTACTTTTAAATTTTCATATTCACTTCTGTGTTTTGCCAATTTTAAGACCTCGTCCTTCAGAACACTGGGATAAACGATGACCATTTCTGCTTGGCTAATAGCATGTAAATTTTGGTTTTTTATCAAACCAATCGGTATTGGTTCGAAAGCATCCTTAGTTTTGAAGGCAACGAATCTAGAGATTTCATTACTTTCTGGGTAGCCAAAAGTATTATTTGTCAATTTCATAGAGGAAATTGCATCTAGTTTGGTAACATCCCACACCAATAAACCAGAAGTATTTCCTTCAAATGTATAATTGGTTGCTTGAGTCAAAGCTTTGCTGTCGTAAAATTCAAACTGAGTTTCATTATATTTTAATGCACTTCTACCTGCCAATTGTATAAAATCCAACCAACCTTCCCCAATAGCAGAAGCGGTATTAAAGGAAAGATTGATGGTATCACCAATTTTTATCTCTGTAATTACACCTTCCAATTTTCCGATTGAAGCATAGCTGATTTCAAAATTATCGACGTTGAGGCTATTTGTAGAATAACTCAATGTTTGATTTCCAATGGAAAGCACCCCATTTCCCCTCTGAGGCGATCTTGCTGCAAAAAGTCCAGTTACCAAAACAGGTGTATTTGGTAAGAATAGGGTTGTATTAAATTTATTGGTATAGGTTTTTTTATCACCACCTTTGAAATATTCGCCAAACCATTGTTTGCCTGAACCCTGTGTATTGACCTCTCTGGTAAGCAAATTGATCCTGTCCTCGTCAAAAATCTGTAATTGATCATAAGTTGAGGTACTATAAGTCGCGTCTACACTATAGGATTTTTCTGCAATCCTTTTACCATCTCCACCTTCTGCGGTAATGAAAACATAGTTACTTACATCATAGATGTTGGTGTTGTGCGTCCACTTTCTTTTATTTATATCATAAAACCACTTATTCGCACCTTCACTATAAAAATATACCTCATCTGTTCCGTCCAAAAGATTATTGTTATTATTATCAGAGATCAACAAAGGAATTTCAACGAGATCCGAAGGTTTGGACTTTGCTATTTCTTCAGGAATATGACCACCATAATTGGTGTATATTTTTAGTTTTCTCAAATCAAAGTTTGCTGACAGACCTAGTTTGTCCGTTATAGATTTATTGATTTTATACAATCCAGACTTTTCTACCTTTACCTTATAAAAATTACCAGTTGCCAAAACACTGGAGTTGGGATTAGAAACCTGGCCCTCAGCATTTAGGACGATGATGAAAAAAGCAATTAGAACAAATAAGCAAGGCAAAAAGTGAAAATTGTGTTTTTTAATCATAATCTAATTGATTAACAGGTGCATTTGACACAAAAAACGCACTTTTGAATGAATAAATTTTTATATCTACCACAAAGTGTAAAACAAAAGACATCTTTTTTATACGATGTAAACTAATTAAGTCGCATTTTCGTTTTTAGTTTTCGACTTAAAATTACGATGCACATCAAACGTAAAGATTTATTTGGATTTATTCTAGCCATTTTGTGGAGTGTTTCGATTGGTGCACAAGATCCTATCTATAGCCAATTTTATAATTCTCCACTGCAAATCAATCCTGCCTTTGCTGGAAATAATGATGCGCCATTTATCTCTGCCGTTTATAGAAACCAATGGATAGGATTGGACAACGCCTACCAAACTTTTTCTGCATCATATGATCAATATTTTGAAAATGCGAACTCAGGTCTGGGTATGTCATTTCTTACTGATTATGCTGGTGGAGGTTCATTGAGGGCTACAAAAGTCAACGCCGTTTATGCTTATAGACTACAAGTCAATCGAGGTTCATATATTAAAGCGGCTTTAGATTTTGGTTTAGGAAATAGGAGATTGGACTGGGGTAGGTTTACTTTTTACGACGCCATAGATCCTATTTATGGAAGTGTAAGTCCGGGGGGGAGTGCTTACCCATCCTCAGAAGTACCTCCAGATTTAGACAATATAAGCTATTTTGATTTAGGCACAGGCGTATTATATGTCACAAAGAAATATTACTTAGGTGTAGGTTTTAGTCACATCAACAACCCCAACAATAATTTTTACCTTGACAGAACTGCAAACGCAAATGGACTTGACCTACGTTGGACAGTACAAGCAGGTTATCAATATAATTTTGGAGACATCAGAAGAGGAAGTGGTGGTGCCAGACCAGATTTTATTGCTCCAAATTTTCTTTTTGTCAATCACGGGGGATTCAAACAAATAAATGCAGGACTCTCCATAGAGACGCATGGCCTTTTGGGTGGTATGTATTATCGCCATTCGGATACAAATGGTGATGCAGCCATTGTAGCTTTTGGAGGCCGTACTGGTCCATACAAAATCACTTATAGTTTTGATTATAATTTGAGTAAAATCGCTCTAAAGGGCTATGGTAGCCATGAATTGTCAGTTGTTATGAATTTTGATACTGGAAAACCAAAAATTGACATCAGTGATTGTTTGCAATTATTTAGATGAAAATTTTTTTGGAAAACAAAACAATTTTTTAGCTGATCTTCAAGTTTATACATCTATAAAGAAAAAGTTTAAATCACTTTTTTATCAAAATTGAAAGTTTTGGTATTAAAATTGATGTTTTATGGTGGCGTCTTGTAATTTTGCGCGCCTATTAAGAGAATAAAATTGTGCTAATGAATAACGTTCTTAAAATTTCTACACTATTAGTGTGCCTCGTTTCTATGGTGGCTTGTAGTAAAAAGTCTGGTGGAGACAGAGATACTGCTACCGGATGGGTTTACAATGATCCTAAATGGGGTGGTTATGAAAAATTTGATGCTGTTGAGCAGGAGACGGGTCCAAACCTAGTTCCCATCGAAGGTGGTACTTTCGTTATGGGTCTTTCAGATCAAGATGTAACATATGAGTGGAATAATATACCTAGAAGGGTAACAGTTTCTTCATTTTATATGGATGAGACAGAAGTTAGTAACCAAAACTGGAAATTATATGTCAATTGGTTGGCAAATACTTACGTTTCCTATCCCCAAGTAATCAGAGATGCTCTTCCTGATAGTACTGTTTGGAGAGAAGAATTGGCATATAATGAGCCATTGGTAGAAACTTATTACAGACACCCATCATACAATGACTATCCAGTAGTTGGTGTTTCTTGGTTGCAAGCACAAAGATATTGTGAGTGGAGAACCGATAGGGTAAATGAAATGATTCTTATTGAGAGAGGAATTTTAAATCCAAGTCCAGATGCAAAAGACAGTGAGTCTTTTAATACCAAATCTTATATGGCAGGTCAATATCAAGGAAATGTAAATAAAAACCTTAAAGACCTTAAAACAGGAGGTGAAAGAGCTGTGAGATTTGAAGATGGTATTTTAATGCCAAGCTACATCCTTCCAACTGAAGCACAATGGGAATATGCAGCTTTAGCCCTTCAAGGCAATCAAGCAAGCACTGGTGATGAATTGATCACTGACAGAAGAATTTACCCTTGGAATGGTACAAGCCCAAGATATAAAAAACACAACAAGAACCAAGGTGATATTCAAGCCAACTTCAAGAGAGGAAGAGGTGATTACATGGGTATGGCTGGGGCACTGAATGACAATGCTTCTATTCCATCAATAGTTAGAGCTTATTTTCCAAATGATTTTGGTTTGTTCAATATGGCAGGTAATGTTAGTGAATGGACAGGAGACGTTTACAGAGCGACAACTAGTTTGTCATTGAGTGATGCAGAAAACCATGACTTAAACAGTTACAGGGGTAACGTATTTACAGAAATGGTTGTTGATGAAAATGGTTTACCTGTTGAAAAAGACTCTTTAGGTAGATTGCGTACTCAGACTATTCCTGATGAAGATTTGAAGGACAGAGAAAACTACAGAAAGTCAGACGTGAAAAACTTCAACGATGATGATTCAGAAAATGTAGATTATGGATATGGAAAAACCAGTTTGGTAAGTGACAAAGCTAGAGTTATCAAAGGAGGTAGCTGGGCAGATAGATTATTTTGGTTGTCTCCAGGTGCCAGAAGGTTTAAAAATGAAGACAGATCAGACAGAACAATTGGTTTCAGATGTGCTATGAATAGGGTAGGTGCTGAAAACTTTGATACCAATAAGAGTGGTAATAATTTCAAAGAAGGCACTAAATCAAAAGTGAAGAGAAGATATTAAAATAATATTTAATAGATAAAAAAGCCTTTGTACCTTTGTGCAAAGGCTTTTTTATTTTATGGACTTATTGCAACACTTTCTTTCTCATTTGGCCATTTCTACTGACTCCAGGACAGTGAAGCAAGGTGATATATTTTTTGCACTTAAGGGTGAAAATTTTGATGGTAATACATATGCTGTCAATGCTTTAAATCTCGGTGCCTCCTTGGTCGTAGTAGATGATCCTTCCTTAACTTTGCCAAAAGGCAAATTCCTCTTAGTCAAAGATGTTTTGACTGCGCTCCAAAAATTGGCAATTGACTACAGAAAGCTTTTTGATGTGCCAATACTGGGCATTACTGGTTCAAATGGTAAAACCACCACAAAAGAATTGCTTGCAGCCGTTATTTCTCAAAAGTATAAGCCATTAGTGACCAAGGGAAACCTCAATAATCATATTGGAGTTCCTATTACTCTGTTATCAGCAAGAAAAGAAAATGACTTCTTTATCATTGAAATGGGTGCAAATCATGTAGGTGAAATTGCAATGCTCAGTGAAATTGCTCAACCTGATTTTGGCTTGATTACCAATATTGGCAAAGCTCATCTCGACGGTTTTGGCGGGGAAGAAGGGGTGAAAAGGGGCAAATCAGAATTGTACAAATTCTTGGAAAAGACCGATGGCACTATTTTTTGCAATGCGGTTGATCAAGTTCTTTTGTCTTTATTGCCACCAAATGCAAAAACCATTGTCTATGATGTTCTCCAGAAATTAGAAATCCTGCAGACAAGTCCCACCATCACCTATTCGTACAAAGGAAAACAAATTGCTACTCATCTTTTTGGTGTTTATAATTTACCTAATATAGCTGCAGCAATAGCTGTTGGAGAATTTTTTGGCATAGAAGAAGCCCAAATCAATGAAGCTATCGCTGCATATACCCCATCAAATAATAGATCTGAAATTTCTTCTTTGAATGGCAATGTCATTATTAAAGACGCTTATAATGCAAATCCCTCCAGCCTACTTGCTAGTTTGCATTCATTTCTCGATCAAAAAAATCACGAAAATCAAATCATCGTCCTTGGAGATATGCTTGAACTGGGTGAGGCATCTGAAGCTGAGCATCATCAAATTTTGACTTTTGTTACACCGTTTAAATTATTCAAAAAAATATTCATTGGACCAAGATTTTACCAATTCAAAACTCAGTTTGAGGGCGAGTTTTACGAAAATGTCACGGAAGCGAGCCAACACGTAGATTTGTCTACCTATTCAGACAAGCAAATTTTATTAAAAGGATCACGCGGTATTGCTGTAGAAAAAATTCTAAAGTAGGTCAGATTATTACCTAAGTAAATAGTTTTCTAAATAACCTATCAGTCAATAAACCTTTAGAAGCTTTTTCATAATCATCTTTACTGCATGGCACCATTCGGTCAGACTGATCTACTCTTACCCACCATTTACCATCACCGGTACTGAATCCAAACACTAGACTTTCTTCAATATCTTTTACAGACAAGACAAATTCTTGAAACCCAGACAGGGATATATCATTTCTGAAAGTGCGGCTTTCAATGCCTTCCAGGAAATACCATAAGGCAATGGCCGTACTCACAAAACATTCAGGAGCGACATCAGCGTGCAGAGAACGATCAATGCTCAAATAGTTAATTTGATAAGACGAACCAGCATATCTAAAAATTTGACAAATTTCTTCAACACTAAGCCCTGTTGGTAATATGTTAGCAATTCCGGGCCATTCTGCATGTCGTCCGCTCGAAGGTTCAAAATGCACGTATTCAATCGTCCTCATGATGGGCTCTAAATCAACATGATTATTCTTGATGAGACCAAGGGAACAAGAACCCAGAGAGTTGGTATCCACGGTATGTAAAACTGCTTTACCTATTTGATGTCTTTGAAACCCAATAAAATCAGTATCGGGCATGGCTTTTAGAAATGATTGGTCGACGGTGTTGGAAATAACTTTAACATCTGGTCCATTTTCTTGTGAAATAGATTGAATTTGATCAAAAAAACCATTTAAATCCTGTTCTAAATGAACAATTATATAACCTTGTCGTATATATTCAGATAGTTCTTTTGATGAACAATCAAGGGCATAAAAGTATACTTGATGGGTAAAATGTGGAGCAAATCGGGATAGGTTATTTATAATCTTATCTAAGATATTTTTTGATCTAGCAACAAATAATATCTTGATTAATTCATCATTTTGAGTGTTATTGGAATGTTCCCAAAAGATTAAATTATTTATTTTTTCGTCAAACAACATAAACGTGCGTATTATATATGCAAAATTAATTTAATTTTTAAATTACTGATTATGTTTGATAGAAATATAAATAATTAACTTTTATTATATATTGTTTTAGACCTCTAAAAGTGGGTTTGACGAAATACTTTATTTTTTTTAAAGATTTTTGATAATTTAAATTTTAGAATTGTTAAATTTGCTTTCTTAAATCTCAAACTTTAAATTAATTCCTTATGGTTCGTAAGTTATTTACACTCTCAATTTTATTCTTAATTGGTTATTCCAGTTATGCGCAAGAACTTATGATCAGCGACGACATGACTGTAGATCCCGACCAAAACAAAGAATGGCGCATGGGTAAGAACCCTTACAGTGCTAAGCCAAAAAATGCTTGGGAATTAGGTATTCACGCCGGTCACTTTTTCATTGATGGCGATGTTGACCCTAAACAGCCTGGTGGTTTTGGTCTTGGTCTTCACATCAGAAAAGCAATTCACTACAGTTTTTCCCTAAGAGGTGATTTGTTTTATGGACAAACTAAAGGTCTAGATCCACAAGCTTGGTCTGGTCCTGCTAGAGGCGGTGGTCTTGTATATACTGAGTTTTCAGCGTATAACAATGCTGCTTGGTTCCCTAGTTACAAAACTTCATATTTTTATGGAGCATTACAAGGTGTGCTTAACATCGGTAATATCCTTTTCCACAAGCCAAATAACAAGTGGAACTGGTACACTGCAGTAGGTATTGGCCTTGACAACAACAACACAAAATTGGACTTGCTTAACGGTACTGCTCCTTACACCAATTTGGAAGGTAGTGTTACAGGAAACTTGAATACCAAGGCTGGTAGAAAAGAAAGAAAGGCAGATATCAAAGCGATATATGATGGAGATTATGAATCTGAAGCTCCAAAGAAAGTTGGAATCTTCAGATTGGGTGATGAAACAAACATCCACGCTGTATTTACTGGATCAATGGGTATCGCAAGAAAAATCAATAAAAAAATAAACATTGCACTTGAGCACCAAGTGATGCTAACTGACAATGATTTGTTAGATGGTATTACATTCAGAACTGCTCTTGACCAAACCAACCAAAATGATATAGGACACTATACAAACCTTAGATTGGGAATCAACTTGGGTAGTTCAGACAAAGTTACTGAGCCATTGTACTGGTTGAATCCATTGGATGCTGCAATGCAAGATGTAGCTGAGTTGAAGCAAAGACCAGTTTTGGACTTGACTGACTCAGATGGTGACGGTATCATTGATATGTTGGATCAAGAAAAGGATTCTCCTGCAGGAGCTATTGTAGACACTAGAGGTGTTACAATGGATTCAGATGGTGATGGTCTTGCTGATTACAAAGATAAAGAGCCGTTTTCTCCTCCAGGATTTAATGTAGATGCTGACGGTATCGCTCAAGGAGCAAGAATGTCAGAAGCTGATGTGATTAAGTTAATGGATTCTAGAGCCGCAAAATGGTGTGAAGATTGTAAGAAAGGTATGTCAGAATGTGGAAAGTGGTTTTTACCAATGATTCACTATGATGTAAACTCTTCAAAATTGAAACCTGAGTTTTATGGCCACTTGCACCACGTTGCAAGCGTAATGAAAATGTGTCCAAACACTTGTGTAACTGTAGTAGGTCACACAGATGATAGAAGTTCAAACCAATTTAATGAAGGTTTGTCTTACAGAAGAGCACAAACTGCTATTGATTACTTAGTATCTAACTATGGAATCGACAGAAGCAGATTCAAATTGACGTATGATGGTGAAGAAATGCCTTTGATCAAATCTTCTAGAAGAGACAAAGAGCGTTATATGAACAGAAGAGTTGAATTTAGAGTATGCAGCCCTGAAGATGCAGAAATGGGAGCTCCTGCTGGTGCAACAAGCACTACAGGATCAGGATCAAGATCTGGATCAGTTATCAGAGGTGACAAGAATTCTGGATTTTAAGAGAGGGATTTAAATTTATTGTTTGAAATGGGGACGTATTTAATATATTTCCCCATTTTTGTTTTCAATAAGTCCCAAGTATTTAAGAACAGGATTTATTTTATTGCGTTTAAAAATAAGGATATAAAATACAAAAATAAATGGCAGAAATAATCAGAATGCCCCGATTGAGTGATACCATGGAAGAAGGGAATATTGTATCATGGCTCAAAAAAGAGGGCGAAAGTGTGAGCGTTGGAGATGTACTTGCAGAAGTAGAAACAGACAAAGCAACAATGGAGCTTGAAAGCTTTTTTGACGGCACATTATTATATATTGGGGTAAAAGAAGGAGCAGTTCCTGTTGATGGTATTATTGCCATCATAGGATCAAAAGATGAAGATTACAAAAAAGTGCTTGCAGAGGCAGGTGGGGCTGTATCAAAAGTTGCTCCAGCTGAATCCAAGGAAGAACCAAAGGCTGTTGAATCAGAAGTTAAAGAAACCAAACAAGACGCTAAGCCAGCACCAGCAGCAGTTGTTGTAGAAGAGACAGTAGACGCACCACAAGGTGACGATCGTACTAAAGCTTCTCCACTGGCGAAATCAATTGCAAAAGAAGCAGGTGTAAGTATTTCAAATATTCCAGGGTCAGGAGATAATGGAAGGATAACCAAAAAGGATGTTGAGTCTTTTATTAAGAATCCACCAGTGCAAAGTGCTCCTGCGGCAAGTTCAAAACCAAGTACGCCAATTACTGCTCCTGCCAAAGTTAATTATGGTGATATGCCAGTAACGCAAATGCGAAAAGTAATTGCAAAAAGGTTGGCTGAAAGTAAATTTGGTGCTCCACATTTTTATTTGACAATGGAGATCAATATGGATCAAGCTATTGAAGCAAGAAAAGCTATCAATGAAGATCCAACAGTAAAAATATCTTTCAACGATTTTGTGGTAAAAGCTTGTGCAGCAGCCTTGCGCAAACATCCAATGATTAATTCATCTTGGATGGGTGATAAGATTGTGGTTCACGAAGATATAAATATAGGTGTTGCTGTAGCCGTGGCTGACGGATTGTTGGTTCCAGTCATTATGAATGCTGATAGAAAATCTTTTTCATACATCAACAGCGAAGTGAAAACTTTGGCTGGAAAAGCTAAAGAAAAGAAACTTCAGCCTCAGGAAATGCAAGGAAATACGTTTACAATTTCCAATTTGGGAATGTTTGATATAGATGAATTTACAGCCATAATCAATCCACCAGATGCTTGTATATTGGCAGTTGGTTCTATTGTTGAAAAACCAATTGTTAAAAATGGTCAAATAGTCGTAGGTAACGTAATGAAAGTGACTCTTTCATGTGATCACCGAGTTGTAGATGGAGCAACCGGAGCACAATTCTTGCAAACGCTCAAAAGTATGCTCGAAAACCCAGTCAGGATTTTAGTTTAAAATACATCATAGACAATAAAAAAGCCATTTCAATGATCTATTGGAATGGCTTTTTTTGTAAGGCGATAAAAGGTAAAATTAAAGGCTTTGCTCAAAAAGCTTGATGTCCAAATTAAAATGTTTGGCCAGTTTTTTACCTAGTTTTTTGCTGATTAACACATTCCCTTTCAGAATTCTGTTGATCAATGGCTGTGAAACATCTAGTGCTTCGGCCAATCCAGATTGTGTCAGTTTACTTTTCTCTAGTAAAATAGAAAGTAAACTAGAATGGCTAATCTGATTTGGGGTGATGTTCATGGAAGATTCATATTCCTGAATCCTGTTTTCCAAATTCATCAATTCTTTTGGATTGACTTCACCCAAGGTGTGAAGCAGGATTTCATACTCTACAAAATCCTTCTGGTAATCTGTCGAACTCTTAATCATTTCATTTGATTAAACTGCATAAAATAAAAATCACTCGGTTTAGTTAGGGATAAACCAATTGATTGAAATAAATAAATAAAAAATTACGAAATCGATCCTACTGTAAAATCGACATCATAATCTACTGGGTACTACTATTTGGTATAATACTTTTCTCTTAAACGTTGAACTTCAGGATTTGACAGATAACTGTCAAAGTCTGTAATTCTATCAATGATTCCTTCTGGGGTGATCTCAATGACTCTATTTGCTACTGTTTGCATAAACGTATGGTCATGCGATGATAATATAATATTACCAGGAAAATTGGTTGCACTTTCGTTAAATGATTGAATGCTTTCCAGATCCAGGTGGTTGGTCGGTTGATCCAAAAGCAAAAAATTTGGATTTTGGATCATCATTCTACTCAGCATACAGCGTACTTTTTCACCTCCACTGAGTACATTTGATTTTTTGTAAATGTCTTCACCGCTGAAGAGCATCTTTCCGAGAAAACCTCTTAAAAAGGACTCGTCAGCATCTGTCACGTAGGATGGAACAAAGTCCCTCAACCAATCGATGAGTGTTTCTGGCTTTTCAAAAAACTCGTTATTTTCTACTGGTAGATATGACCATGTGATGGTTGTTCCCCATTCAATTTTACCAGAATCAGCTGGTAATTTGCCTGCAATGATTTCAAACAAATAAGTAACAGCCAGCGGATCTTTGCAATAGAGTGCAATTTTTTCACCCTTATTGACAGTGAATGATACATTTTTAAAAAGTAATCTGCCATCTACTGTTTTGGAAAGACCTTCTACGTGGAGTAACTGATCGCCAGGTTCTCTTAAAGGGTTAAAAATGATTCCTGGGTACTTTCTGTTAGATGGCTCAATTTCTTCAATTGACAGCTTTTCAAGAGCTTTCTTTCTAGAGGTCGCTTGTTTCGATTTGGACGCATTAGCGCTAAACCTGGAAATAAATTCCATGAGCTGAGCACGCTTCTCCTCATTCTTTTTATTCTTGTCCGCCAATTGTCTTGAGACCAACATTGAGGATTCATACCAGAAGGTATAGTTTCCTGTTGAAACCTTTATTTTTTGTCTATCAACGTTGGCAACGTGCGTACAAACCGCATCTAAAAAGTGTCTGTCGTGACTCACCACAAGCACTGTGTTTTCGTAATCTGCCAGGAAATTTTCCAACCAAGCGATGGTTTCAATATCCAAACCATTGGTAGGTTCATCTAGTAGTAAAACATCTGGATTACCATAAAGGACTTGAGCTAAAAGCACTCTCAATTTTATATTTGAGGGAATGTCCTTCATTAGTGCGTAATGAAGGTCTTCGCTAACGCCCAAATCAGAAAGTAAAGCACCAGCATCGCTTTCAGCTTCATATCCGCCCATTTCTCCAAAGTCAGCTTCGAGGTCGCCTACTCTGAGTCCATCTTCCTCTGTAAAATCAGCCTTTGAGTAAATGGCTTCTCTTTCCTTCATGATGTTCCACAGTTTAGTATGACCTTGCATGACCGTGTCCAAAACTGTAAAATCATCAAATTCAAAATGGTTTTGCTTTAGTACCGCCATTCGTTCACCAGGAGACATTTCGACAGTACCTTTATTGGGCTCAATCTCGCCACTCAAAATCTTAAGAAAAGTAGACTTACCGGCACCGTTTGCACCGATTACACCATAACAGTTACCCTTTATAAAATTAATGGATACTTCTTCGAATAATACTCTTTTACCGTAGGCAAGAGTGACGTTTTTAGCACTAAGCATAGCTTACCTTTACATTAAGCTGGCAAAGGTAAATATTACAGCATAATAAAAATCAAACTTTTAGTTAAAAATTGCTTATAACTAAATATGAATGAATAATATTTGGTTGTAAGAAGCATTTGAAAGAATGAGCACAAAATTATTTTGAAATACCTGCCAGATCTAAAATAAAAGCATATTCCATAGCAGTTTCTTTATATCTTTCAAACCTACCAGATGCACCACCATGGCCTACTTCCATGTTGCAATAAAGCAAAAGAGGATTATTATTGGTTTTATATTCCCTTAATTTTGCCACATATTTTGCTGGTTCCCAGTATTGTACTTGACTATCGTGATAGCCTGTAGTCACAAATAGGGCAGGGTAGTCCTTTTTCTCAATGTTATCGTACGGAGAATACGACTTCATATAGTCATAATATTCTTTCTGTTTGGGATTTCCCCATTCGTCAAATTCGCCAGTGGTCAAAGGAATACTTTCGTCCAACATGGTAGTAACAACATCAACAAATGGTACAGCAACAATGACACCTTTCCATAAGTCAGGTCTTAAATTTACAACCGCACCGGTGAGCAATCCTCCAGCACTACCTCCCATGGCAAACAAGCCATTTTTACTGGTATATTTATTATTGACTAAGAAATCTCCACAATCTATGAAATCATAAAAAGTATTTTTCTTTTTGAGCAGTTTTCCATCGTAATACCATGGCCTACCAAGGTCCTCTCCACCACGTATGTGGGCAATAGCAAACGCGAATCCTCTATCTAAAAGTGATAAGTTTTCAGAGTTGAAGGATGGATCCGTGCTATATCCATAGGATCCGTATCCATATAAAAGAACGGGTTGACTGCCATCCTTTTTAAAGCCTTTTTTATAAACAATGGACAAAGGAACTTCTTTGCCATCTCGTGCTTTCACATACAATCTCTCTGATTGATAATTATTTTTGTCGAAACCTCCTAATACTTCTTCCTGCTTTTTCATCTCCAACTTTTTGGTAGACATGTTGTAGTCATAAGTTGTTGACGGTGTTGTCATTGAGGTAAATTCTATTCTCAAAGTTTCTGAGGAAGCCTCAGGATTTACTGATGCATAAGCTGTGAAAGCCTCTTCACCAAAATTCACATAATGTGGTTCACCTCCAGCCCAAGGTTGAACTTTGAGTTGTGTGATTCCTTTTACTCTTTCACTGACGACCATATATTTGTCAAATAACTCAATACCTTCCACTAGAATTTCAGGGTCTTGTTTACCAAAATCCTTCCAGTTCACCATAGCTGTGGCACCTTCCTCGGCTGTCATGACTTTGAAGTTTTGAGCACCATCCTTATTTGTTCTGATAAACCATTTGCCATTGATGTGATTGATGCTATATTCCAAATCTCTAACCCTTGGTTGGAAAACAGTGAATTTTTCTGTTGGCTTATCTGCATCAACATACAGATATTCATTGGAAACAGTAGTGCTAGAGCCAATGATGATGTATTTTTTGGACTTACTTTTGAATACAAAAGTGCTAAAGGTTTCATCTTTTTCATGAAAGACTTCTACATCTTTGGCCACACTGGTACCCAATTCGTGTCTGAAAATTTTGTAAGATCTTAAAGCAGCATCTTTCTGAGTATAAAAAACTGTTTTGTTGTCATTGGCCCACACGATGCCGCCTGTTGTGTTGGGAATGACGTCAGTCAAATATTTTCCAGTACTGAGATCAATAAACTTGATGTTGTATTTTCTTCTACTGAGTGTGTCTTCTCCGTAAGCCAAAATTTGATTATTTGGACTGATATTTCTACCTGCGGTAGCATAGTAGGAATGACCTTTTGCCAATGCATTTTCATCTAGCAATAATTCATCAGCTGCATCAAGCGAGCCCTTTTTTCTGCTGCGAATCGCGTATTCTTTACCTTCCTCAAACTTGGTGACATACCAATATCCATTCAAAAAGTAAGGTACTGATGAATCATCTTGTTTTATCCTTGCGACTATTTCTTTGTAAAGTGATTCTTCCAAAGGTTTCAAACCAGCCATTACTTTTTCCCTATAAGCATTTTCGGCATTTAAGTAATCGAGTACTTCTTGGGTTTGACTGTCAGGAACAGCAGCCATTTTTTGTTCGTCAGACAATTTCATCCAGTAGTAATTGTCTACTCTCACGTCGCCATGAGCTTCCAATTCAAAAGGTACTATTTTAGGGCTAGGAGGAGTGAGTTCCATTTGAGACATCATAACATTGATTGCATCTTTCGTTTCAGAGTTTTCGTTCTTTGCTGGTTGATTACAACTTGCAAGGAAAGCAGCAATTGAAAATAAAAAAATAAACTTTTTGGTAGTTGTGTGGGAATTTACTTTGTCAAGGCATTGGTGTATCATCTGTCTCCGTATTTTGTCTAAACTCATATTTAACTTCGGAAGACTTAGTGCTTTGAGTTTGCTGGATATAGGCTACAAATGACAAAATTGTCAAAACGAAAAAGATTGTTGTAAACCAAATGACAATAATTCTTCTCTTACGCTCCCTGTCCAAAGCAGCTTCAACTCCACTCCAAACTTTATCAGAATAGCTAGATTCGTATTGGTGGATGTCGTTATTGAGCAATATGTCTTTCATTTTTTCCAAATTCTATGATAAATGTAACACCTGTAATTTAAAATCAGTTTATTTATAAACAAAGAATTAAATATTTTTTAAAACTTTATTTGATGCTTCAATCTTTTTTTGAAGCATTTTTCTTGCTTTCAATAGTTGGCTTCTGGAAGTAACCTCTTCTATGTGCATCAACTCAGCGATTTCTTTGTGTGAGTATCCTTCCATAATGGCAAGATTAAAAACCGTTTTATAGCCAAATGGCAACTCATTGACCAGTGAAATAATTTCTTCTGAAGAAATTTTATCGAGTATCAATGGTTCCATCACTGCATCATGAATAGATTCTTCCAAATGATCATCATGATGAAAATTTTTAGAACTGAGAGACTTTAAGATGGAATGAACGAAAAGTTTTCTTACCCAACCATCAAAAGAACCTTCATTTCTGAAACTTGTCAAATTTTTAAACAATCTGATGAATCCTTCCTGCAATAAGTCCTCAGCTTCATAATCAAATTGAGCGTACCTTCTGCAAAGGGTCATCATCTTCCCCGCATATAATTTAAACAACTCCTCTTGAGCTATCCTTTCGTCTTTTCTACAACGTTCGATCAGTTCTATGATGCGACTATTGTCAAAAGCACCTGCAGAATATGCTTTCTCCATTCTTATGTAACCTTCAGCAATATTATTCAAAAACTGGTGACACGATTAAAACGCCAAATACAGCAGGGATATTTTTTAATAGTATCTTGATGCTCGGGGTATTGTCTAATTTGCAATTCTACATGAATGGTCTAAGGCAATTTATATGCCAAAAAGGTAAATTATTCTTGAATCTGCCGAAAAAGCCATTTCATTAACTTTTCCTTGAGGATAGCCATAGCTTATTCTTTCATACTTTGGTAAATGGCATCACCGATTCTGGTTCTGATATTCAAATCACTTATTTTGGAGTTATTCCTCGTTGGATACACTCTGTTAGCGAAAAATACATACAATAAATTTGCCTTTGGGTCTATCCAGGTAAAAGTCCCTGTGTATCCGGAATGGCCATAACTCTCCGGAGATGCTAATCGAGGTGCGTTTTCAACTTTTGGGTCAAAGGAGGGTTTATCAAATGCAATGCCCCTTCTATTGTTCTCTTCCTTGAATTGATAAGCTGTAAATTCATCCATTATTTCTGACTTAAAAAACCGTTCGCCGCCATAGGATCCTTTTTGTAAGTATAGCAACATCAGTTTGCTCAAATCATTGGCATTGCCAAATAATCCTGCGTGCCCAGAAACCCCATCTAGCATCGCAGCCCCTTCATCGTGTACAAAACCATGGATGAGTTGCCCTCTAAATAAACTGTCATATTCCGTAGGCACAATTTTCCCCAAACCGTACTGTTTTTTTGGATTGAATGTGAGAGAGTTGGCCCCAATTTTCTTATAAGTTTGTTTTAAATAAGTACCAAACTCTAGTCCTGTAATGGATTTGATCATCTGTGGATAGTAATAATAATGCAGGTCGCTATACACATATCCTTGTTGTTTATTAACAGGAGATTCTTTGATTTCTTTAAATATTTGTTGAAGGTAAATTTGGTTCATCCATAAATTTTCATTGATTTCAATTGAAAAAATAGGTGTTTCCTTTGGGCTGAAAATATTGGGTTTCCAGGTGATGGTATTTGGTAACAAACATTGCTCCCACAATCCTTTTATGGAATCAACGGATTGAACAATCTGAATGGTTCTTGTAGTCTTTTTACCGAATAATCGTTTGAAAAAAGAAGGTTTCTTGACCAAGTATATAAAGGCAGTGTCCAATTCTGGATTGACTAAGAGTGCTTTATTGACCGTAATGATGGTGTCTACTGCATTTCTCCAAAATGGTATCCAAGCTTTGAGGCCTGACCTATGGGTCAACATGTCTTTAAATATAAGGTCGCCCTTATTGCTATTGGCTAGTGAAGGTACGTAAGTAGCAAATGTCTTATGGATGTCAAATTTACCTTCACTTGTCAATTGTAAAAGCGCCAGAGCAGAAGTACTGATTTTGGTGACAGAGGCAAAGTCATACACATCATCTACTTTTACTAGACCTGCTATTTCTGCTTGATTATTACCCTCGATTTTTGTGACAGCAGATGTAAATTGATCCATGGCATCCGTTTTGATACCAGCCTCATATTTGATTTTTGCTATCGGTGCATTTGCCAATGCCTGCTCATAAGTGTGGTATCCATAAGCCTTTTGATAAACAGTTCTCCCATCTTTTACAACTTGTACAACTGCCCCAGGATAAGCTTTCTCCGTCAATCCCAAATTTATAATAGAGTCAATTTTTGAAGTCAAAAGAGCTCCATCCATGCCTACTTGTTCTGGAATACCATAGGAAATACGGTTTAGGTCATCAGAAATAAGACCGTCACCTAACTTATATTTTTCATTGAGTGTCACAGGTAAACTTCCTTGAAAGGTAATGCCGCCAAATATTGCTTGTGCCATTGCATCTTCAGAATATTTGGTGTCTTGAAATCCAATTGCAATTGCTTTGAAATTTTCTAAATTTTCAATTTTTGGAATACTGTAAACATTACCAAACACAAATAGTAAGTTGTTTTTTAATGTACTCAACATTTTCAGCGATTGTAAATTGTATTTGTTGAGGCTGTATCTTGAGGAAGCTCTGACTTCTTTGAGGTGCAAGCCAGTAATTACCACTTCATACTGCTTAAGGCTATCCATCCATTTGGCAAGTAAAATGCTGTCATTGGGTGGTAATGAAAAAACATCAACAGTGGTATAATTTTTACACATGGATTGAAAAGGCGTTTCACCAATGGCGTCTATTGATATGACTGCAATCTTTGAAGTGAGGTTTTTAATTGGGATGACGTTGTCCTCGTTTTTGATCAATGTAATCATTGCTTCTGCAAATTGATGGTTGAGGAAGTCAGATTTGGCTGTATTTAGATCTTGGACGAGGTTTTCGATTTCTATAGGTTTGAAATCAGAAAGTCCTACCCAATATTTTGCTTTCAGTATTTTTTTGACTTTTTCATCGAGTATTTTCATCGATATTTTTCCTGATTTTACCGATCTAAGGATAGCATCAAAGGAGCTGGGTACATCTTCAAAAGTTTCCAGAATGTCATTACCTGCGAGTAGTGCTTCTACCAATGCTTCCCCTTTAGGAAAGTTTTTTACTGCACCTTGCATATCCATGGCATCGGTAAATGTGAGACCAGTAAACCCCATTTCATTTTTGAGCAGATCGGTCAAAATACTTTTTGAAAATGTTGCTGCAAGGCCTGGTTTTTTTTCGTAGACAGGTACATCCAAATGTGATGTCATGACTCCTGCAAGACCATTATCTATTAATTTTTGAAATGGAACAAATTCAATGTTTTTTAGACGTTCCTTACTGTGAGGTATGATGGGCAAATCCTTATGAGAATCAACATCCGTGTCGCCATGCCCAGGAAAATGTTTTGCTGTGGCTATGATGTTTTGGGATTGCAAGCCTTTCATGTAAGCCAAACCTTTCTGAGCAACTAAATTTTTATCTTCACCATATGATCTGAAATTGATGACGGGGTTGTTGATATTGATATTTACATCTACAACAGGCGCATAATTTACGTGGACACCCAATCTCTTACATTGTCTGCCTACCTCTGCACCCATCTCTTCGAGGAGTTCGTATTTACCATTGATAGCTCCCAAAGACATGTTATAAGGAAAGCGATCTGTACTGTCCATTCTCATCGCTAACCCCCATTCAAAATCTTCTCCTATCAATAATGGAACTTTTGAAATACTTTGTAGTTGATTGGTCAACCTTGCTTGTACGGTAGGCGGGCCAGCAAAAAAAACGATGCCACCTATGTGATAATCTTTGACATAGCGCATCAATTTCTCTACATCATGTGGTCTGCCTGATACATTTCCTCTCGGCATCAATAACTGTCCAACTTTTTCTTCAACAGTCAACTGTGCAAATACAGAGTCTACCCAATCATTTTGCTTAGGTTCTAAAAACTCTGGCCCTTTTTGAGCCTGTATGCTGAGACAAAACATGACGGATAAAATGATGGAAAAGTACCGTTTCAACATTTGATTTATTTTTGAATAGAAACATGAATATAAGCAAGTGCCTCGAAATATAGGATGATGATATCCAAAGTTTGTTGTTTTGGGATTTTTTGTTTCATTTCCAAGGGAAATGGCTGATAGGATGAGTGATTAAATCCGCTGTAAGAAGTTTGTAGATTTTTCAATCTATATGACTACTATTTTTGGCGATCTTACTTTTTCCTTGAAATTGAAAATTTAAACGAAAACATAATTTGCTGCTTTTAGGGGTTTCATTTTTTTTAAAACGGAAAAGCATTGTGGAGTTTGAACTTCAGTTCTCAGTAAGCGGGACGCAAAGAAATCAATTTGGCTTTCACAAAAAAGCATTTTGGTTTCGATCTCTGGCTGCTGGCCTGTGGATTAATCGGGCAGTTACTAAAAATTGCTTTTATGAAGGTTTATTTCAAGAACTTTTGTATGTAAGCCATTGCAAATCTTTTACCAATTTCCCTTTGACCTTTTGAATCAAAATGGATCAAATCGCCTTTGTGTTTCAGATCTTTGGTTGAAATGGATGCAGCAAAAGGATCTTTCTCAACACATTTGTGCATAGCATCATTGATTTTTTGCCACCCAATTTTGTTTTCTGAGTAGCTGCCCAATTCACCGGCAATGATTGGTAAGGTTGGATTGCTTATAATAGACCTAAAAACTGAAAATAGTGTCTGTAGTCTATCCTGATAATGAGGAATATCTTTTGGATTAGAATCACTTTCTCCCTGGTGCCATAAAACACCCTTCACCGTTCCAAAGGATTTTCCAAGAGTTACCTTTTCTTTGAAATTGCTCAAAAGAGTCACATTTCTGTAGGTCTCATCGTTGAGCCATTGCGAAATGGCACTCCCTCCTACGGCTGTTGGTATCATCAAAATACTTACATCATCTGGTATTTTGCCGAGTAATGCCAAGGCGAAAGACCTACCACAATCCAACCCAGTGAGGTTGGGTTCATAGAAATGAAGAGGTTCTTTTGCTAAAACAAGTTCGCCAGCCTGATTAATGCTGTAAATTCTATTATTTGTAAGGGTATCTTGAGGTTCTACAAAACCCCTGCCTGCCATATTTGATTGGCCAGCCATGATGAATACCCAAACCTTTTCCTTTGGCGCAGATATGGTTGTTTGCTTATGCTGTTTTGGGAAATAGGAGGTTCTTTCCTCCGTTATTTTCTTAGCACAAGAAAAGAAGGTCAAAAGCACAACTGGTAAGTAAATATTTTTAAACATGTAATCCAATTTATCATCTAAATAGGTAACTGATTTTAAAGCAAAAAGCCCTGCAAGATGGAGGGCTTTTTGCTTGTTTTGAAGGCTTTTTTAACTCCAGAGTCTGTCCCAACTTCTGATGTTGTCCCATTCAGGAGTAGGTTCAAAAAATGTTTTATTGTCTGGTGATAGATGTTGTTTCATTACCTCTTCATCGAGTTCAATGCCTAGACCTGGGGAATCAGGTACGGGTGCAAAACCATTTTCATACAATGGTTTTCCATCCACCGTTTTGACCAACTTTGTCCAATATGGCACGTCAATAGAGTGATTTTCCAGACCAACAACATTGAGTGTTGCGGCCGCACAGTGAACATTAGCCATGAAGGAGATGGGAAGTCCAGCGAAATGCATGGCCATCGCTATTCCTTTTTCTTCTGCATAATCACCAATTTTCTTAGTTTCTAGTAAACCTCCTGATGTAGCAAGATCTGGATGTACAATGTCAACTGATTGAGTATCACAAAGTTTGACAAACTCTTCTTTCAAGTAGATGTCTTCTCCAGTACACAAAGGCGTATTGATAGCTGTCTTGATTTCTTTGAGTTGAGGTGTAAATTGCCAAGGAATCATGTCTTCCAACCAAGCCAATCTGAATTTTTCAACAGCTTGTCCCAACCTTATGGCATTGTTGAGATCAAAATGACCATAATGATCAGAAGCAAGCGGAATTTCATAACCCACTACATTTCTTACCTTTTCGATATAGAGGCAGATGGCTTCCAAACCTTTTTCAGTTATTTGCACTTGAGTAAGAGGGTGAGCTATTGCCCCATAAGACATAGGTTCATTACTCCATTGACGGCCTACATCCCAAAAGTTACCATTGACAATAGCTCCTGGTATGTCCTTTACAAGTTCAATTCCAAAATCCATCTTCAAAAATGTAAAACCTTTGTCTTTCATTCTTACCCTCATTTTCTCTGCAAAGACAGTTGAGTCTTTTTCTTGAGGCGTATCTGCATAAAGCCTTACTTTATCTCTGAATTTTCCACCCAGCAATTGATAAGCAGGGACATTGTATGCCTTACCTGCCAAGTCCCACAATGCCATTTCAACAGCACAAACTCCACCACCTTGTCTGGCATGAAAACCAAATTGTTTGATCCTTCTGAATAATAAATCGACACTAGTTGGATTCATACCTTTGATCCGACTTTTGAGAAACAAAGCATAACGCCAGTCTGCGCCATCTCTTACTTCTCCTAAGCCTACAATACCTTGATTGGTTTCTATTTTGATCACCGGACATCGGCCATTGCCATTCATGACTACCGCGTATTTCATGTCCGTAATCTTCAAGTCAGATGGAGCGGAGAATTTATTGACTTTTGAAGTGGAGTGCTCCAATATTTCTTCTGGTCTGGATAAAAAGAGGCTTCCTAGTGTGATTCCGCCTAATGACTGTTTCAAGAAATCTCTTCGGTCGCTGCCGCCATTTGATTCTAAAGGGATTTTTTCTTCCTCTACCGGGTCTTTTAAACCCAACTTTTCAAGAAATTTTTGTGAAGGATTCATGTTTATCTATTTTTTGATTTATTTCAATATTACCAAGTTCTGTCTTTCATATAATTATCTAATTCACTTCTGCTCATTGGCAATTTTTGGGAGTCAAGCCATGTGAGGAAATCAGATTTTATGGCGTCTGTCCATTTGGTATCAATTTCTCCTGGGGTGTATTTGCCTTCAATCAATCTTTGATGGCCAAACTTATCTCGCAACTGTACGAACTCAGAGTTGATGATGAGTTCGTCTAAAAGGTGAGGTGGTATGAAAACGATACCTCCTTTTTTGGCAAGTAACACATCTCCAGGTACCACAAAAGCTCTGCCCATTCTGATTGGAACATTGAGTCCAGAAAGCATCATTTGTTGAATGTAACTAGGATCATGTCCTTTTGTAAAAGCATTAAAACCTTCTATAGCAGCCAAACCTTCGATGTCTCTAACTGAACCATTGAAAACCACACCATTTTTGGATTTCGCGAAAATGGCATTACCCAAATTATCACCAATCAATGTACCGTCCACTATTTTTCCAAAACCATCTGCAATGTAAATGTCTCCAGCTTTGAGTACATCGATGGGCCAACTGTTCATTGCTCCAACTCGCCCTTCTTCTTTGCCTTTGTCTTTCCATACTTTTTCAAGGTCTGGTCGCAATGGAGCATATTGTGCGGTGACTACTCGGCCAGTCATGGCGATCTCGGGCTTGAGGATAAACCAATCATTTTCGTATTGATTTTGATAACCCTTGTTTCTCATAAAGCCCCAAGCTTCCTCAATAGATATATTTTTGAGTCTTTCCAAAAGTTTATCTGAAACATGTGGCCGACCATCTGCACTGCGTTCTCCAGTCCAAAGAGGAGTTATTGATTTGAGGTGTTCTGCTGTTGGTGATACAGACTGGGCAATAGAAAATAGTGGCATAGCCCAGATTATCAATGCTAATAATCTCATAAATTTGAATTTGTAGCGAAATATAACGATGTACTCCAGATATTTGAAATTAAATTTCAAATTATATTGGATATTACTAAAGGTATAAGAATTACAAATTCATAAGACACTAATTGCTAAATAATTAGAGCTTACTTTATTTCTTGGAAAATTATGCTCTGTATTTAGTGTCTAAGGTTAGGATACATCTTTTTTATAATATGAGATCATAATTCGATAAGCTGAAAGAAATTTAACAAAACACTTCAGAAAGGTATTATAAGGCTAATCACCTTGGAAACAACAAGAAAACCTACTAAATCTTGAGTCTACTGCCTGTGCCTAGGGTTGTCATCCCTACACTGTGTAGGGATAACCAAAAAACCTCCCGATACAAAAAACTCGTATCAGGCGTTAGTAATTCTTTTAAACTGCATAGGCACTATTCACCGTGTTTGGGTTCTGAACTACTCGATCAGTTTGTGTCCTAACCTAAGCAATGGTTTATCTAACAAATTTGCAATGTAAAGTACTTTAATTTGTAGGTCGATCTGGAGCGGGTAGACTAGCATGATATTCAAATTTTATTCTTGATGTATAGTCTTCAAGAAGGTGAATCACTCGATTTTGGTCTTTACTGCGGACAATAAATCCTATGTGATGTTTTTTAATCATTTTCCAACAGATCTCCTCATCAACGAATGGTCCAAGATCAGGCCATTCATAACGCGAAAGGGAAATGACAATTCCAGCGTGATGTTTTTCCGTTTCTGGCAGGGAATAATGCCCATTTTGCTTGGCTGCAATTTCGATTTTTGCCCATTCTGCCCATAGATTGATACCCGATGCTGCTTCCACCATTTCCGCTAGATTGGCTCCCCCGACTCTGGAGGAGGTCTCTAAAAAGTTGAAGTTTCCTTCCTTGTCCCGAATATACTCAGAGTGAGAGGCACCAAATTGTATACCAAAGGCTGTCAATAAATCAGCGTTTTGGTTGGTGAGTGTTTGTGCATCTTCATCATCATTGGCAAGACTTAAAGATCTGAAAATTCCTCCACCATGAGCGACTTCAAAAGGAGTATCTAAATATTTACTTACATTGGAAAAAATTACCTTTCCTTCCCAAATAAGTGAATCAACGTGAAATACATCACCTGGTTTGAATGCTTCAATCAGAAATTCATGTCTGTGGTTACCCAAATGATGAATGGCTTCCCATGCATCGTGAGCATTATAAACTTTTTTAATACCAGTTGCAGATGCTTGCCCACGTGGCTTGATCATATAGGGTGGGGGAGTATTTGATAAAAACTCATTTATTTCAGCATCATGAAATAGTGCTGAAAACAAAGGATTGGGCAGGCAATGTTCTGCTGCCTTCATTCTCATAGCTAATTTATCACGGAAATATCTGGCTGTAGTTTCACCCATTCCAGGAATCCTGAAATATTCTCTTATATAGGCTGTATTTTCCACATCGAAATCATCTAGTGCCACCAGAACGTCAAACTTGATATGTTGCATGGTATGTGCAAGACCATTGATTACTACTTCCAGATCCCAGTTTCCTTTTTCATCCTCTTCCATATAAAATTTGTCAGTGAGGATGTCATATGGCCATTCTTCATCTTTAAGTTGGAGAGAAGTCAATAAAAACATGTTGACATTTTGAGCAGCTCCAGCCCTCATAAAATCAACTCCTTTAAAAAATCTGGAAATACACAATATATTCATATACAATTGTTTGTCATCAAGCGATATTCTTTTCAATATAATCCACGAGTAAGCGCACCCCAAATCCAGTAGCCAATTTGGACTTGGCAATCGCATTATCACCAAATGCTACTCCTGCGATATCCAAGTGTGCCCATTTTGGATGTTCATTCACGAAAAATTCCAAAAACTTTGCTGCTGTGATGGCACCAACGATGGGTCTGCCATGAAAGTTTTTTATGTCAGCAATGTCTGATTGCATCATTTCGGCGTATTCTTCCCACATCGGCATTGGCCAACATCGTTCGCCGGTAGCCTCTCCGCTTTCTTTTAATTTTTGGCTCAGTTCCTCATTGTTGGAAAATAAACCTGCTGCACTGTAGCCAAGAGCGGAAACTACATTGCCAGTCAATGTAGCTAGATCAATGATTGTTTCTGCTTTTATGTCTTTTACAGCATAAGCCAAAGCGTCAGATAATATCAATCTTCCTTCAGCATCTGTGTCTATGATTTCGATGGTTTGGCCGCCATATCCGGTAATGACATCACCGGGTCTGCAGCTATTGGCATCAATGGCATTTTCTACAAATGGAACAATAACGGTAATATTGGCTGAAATACCAAGATCATTGGTTAAGAATAAAGCACCAAGGACGGCTGCAGCACCTCCTAAATCACTTTTCATATAATGCATGTTGGTATGGTCTTTCAATGAGATTCCTCCTGTGTCAAAAGTGACTCCCTTTCCGATTAAAACCAAATCTATGTTGGTTGTCGAAGACTTGCCAAAATATGAAATTTTCATTAAGTGACTTCCGTATTTACTCGCTTGGCCTACTGCGGTTATTGCGCCAAAACCCTTATTTGTCAAGTCTTCGTCACTGACAACCTCGCATGGAAGCCCTCTTTTTTCACATTCATTTTTTACCCAGTTCTTTGCATAATCGGGTGTTTTGACGTTGGGTGGTAAATCAACCAACTCCATGGCAAATTTCATACAGATTGCAATATTTTCTGCGCGAGCCAATATCGCTTCATTCAATTTTTCTCCACAAATGGTGTGTACTCTGTGGTCTGTTTTTTGATCTTTTTTGAATAATCCTATCTTATATGAAGAAAGAGCAACTGCAATCGAAAGGTCAAGAATTGTTTCTGTGTTTTCTACCACAAAACAAAATCCCAATGGCTCATTTCCTCCAATTTTATGAATGAGAGATCTTATAATTTCAATATTTTTAAAGCTTTTTTCTGCTTTATGGATATTGATCAAACAAATTTGTTTTGCTCCATCTTGGCTGAAAAATGAAATTATTTTCCCTACTTCTTTGGGAAAGTCAGGTAAAGCTGACATTTTGGAAAGCTCCAAGAGGTGATTGGTACAATCTGGACTATATCCACTTGATGAGGCTACTATGATATGTTTGCACTGCTTAAGGTCGTGCCAGTCACCAAGTTTTGATGTCATTTGATCAATCGATTTTTGAATAAAATGCAATATAATATGCCGAAAAACAAAAGAGAAACTTAGCCCTAAAAATTTGCAACAGCAAGCAAGACGACATTTTTTCCTAGACGAATTAAATATTATAATTGTTCAACGTTCAATGATTCGGAAGTAATTTAAAACTATACAAACAAAGAAGCGAATATGACCGAAGATGAATGTTCAGAATTGGACAACAATCCTCATTCTGTCTGCATTACCATTTTTATTTTATAAAAGTTAGGTCTAATTTCGAAATTTGAAATGAATAAGATGAGAGCAATGTGTACCTAATTATTCGAAATATACTCAATCCTAAATAACCGCGTGTTGTTTCGATTTCCGACTATTATCTGCAGACAACATTTACTTCAAAACATCTTTCTACTATTGAAACAACATGGTGCCCAATTCAACCCCACACTTATGATACAAATTTCTTCTGGCACCTATAGATGACCTTTAGCTTTCGTCTCTCAACTTTCATCTATTTCTTCCGAACTATCATTTATGGCATTAGCAACCCACATAAAATAGGAATGATTGCAAGAGACCTTCCAACGGGCGATACAGGGCACTTCATAGGGATGTAACTCCAAAATTTTGTTTTCCAATGCTTCCTCTTTTGTTGGGAGGGTTTTCATAAAGATGATGAATTCTGCTTCTGTGGTGAAGGCATTTTCCCAGATATAAGAACTTTTTGCAGGAAACACATTCCCACAAGCAATTAATCTTGCTTCAATCAGTTGAGCAATAAGCTTTTGTGCTATTTGTTCATCTGGACAAGGAACATAAAAACACAAAAGCTCATGCATGTTTTTGTATTTTAGATGGCCAAGATGTGGGCCATGTCTATCAGTTCTTTGTTGAGGGCTTTGGTCTTGGTGATGGCATCCTCAAACTTAGTGTAAGTGATGTGGTCATTTACAATGCCGATGGCAACATTTTTCTTTCCATGGATCAATGCTTCTACTGCGGCATGACCCAACCTGCTGGCCAAAACTCGATCAGCACAAGTAGGTGATCCGCCTCTTTGTAAGTGCCCGATGACAGAAACTTTCGTATCGAACTCAGGTGCTTTTTCTTTGACAATTTTTGCCAATTCATCTGCATTGCCGCTCAGATTGCCTTCCGCAACAATGACTAAGTTGAATAACTTATGCCTCTTCGCTGAAATACGTAATTCTGAAATTAGATCCTCTACTGAGTTTGCCATTTCAGGTAGAAAAACATTACTTGCACCTGTACCAATGGCAGTATGTAGCGCAATATATCCAGAATGCCTACCCATCACTTCGATAAAAAATAGCCTATTGTGAGAATCTGCCGTGTCCCTTATTTTATCAACGGCTTCCATGGCAGTATTGATTGCTGTGTCAAAACCGATGGTATAGTCTGTTCCAAATAAGTCATTGTCTATTGTCCCCGGAAGGCCAACAAATGGTATGTCGTGTTCCTTATTAAAAACAGAAGCACCTGTAAATGTGCCATTTCCGCCTATGGCAACACAAGCATCGATATCATGAGCTTTCAAAGATTCAATGGCTTTCAACCTACCTTCGACGGTCATAAACTCCTTGCTTCTGGCAGTCTTAAGAATAGTACCACCTCTTTGCATGATGTTACCCACGTCTCTCAATTCTAATCTTGAAATATCTCCCCTGATCATTCCGTCATAGCCGTTGGCGATACCATAAACATGGAGGTCATGATATATAGCTGTCCTGGCTACTGCCCTAATAGCAGCGTTCATCCCCGGTGCGTCACCCCCACTGGTAAATATGGCAATTCTCTTGATGTTGTTGTTAGTCATGTATTTGTTTTGTATGATACTTGATCAATCCTTCTGTGGCAGCTTTGAGGACTTGAATCACATTTAAGTGTAATGCAGTGCAAATTTCTATCAAATAATCCTTAAAAACAAATGACATTGACCCAACAAAGGCAATGTTTTCGTTTTTTTTGTGAAAATTTGGTAGTAGATGTTTATTTATAAAAAGTGTAAACCGATCTTTTACCAATTGTTCGGACCAAGGATGAGGACAATTACTGACGAATTTTGAGAAATCTGCCAAGTACCTATTTGGATATGGTTTTTGATATACATTTTCTAAAACAAAGGCTTTTTCAAGATTGTAGGCCTCCTCAAAAGCTTTACTCAAGCCACTTG
>JAKQLF010000388.1 GCA_029567325.1 Bacteroidota bacterium
AAATTGATGTTAAAGCGTCTAATTTTCGACATAGATAAACTAGGTTGTGCTCCAATACTTGTATGTTCTACAATTTCATCTTGAATGTACCATGAAGTGAAATAATGGAATAGAAATTCTGAACTGATTAAATTTCCAGCCGATATTTTAGACGTATTGGGACCTAAATGAAATCGATTATTCTCTCTAATTAAATACACAGGTCCAATTGTTCCAACGTAAGCGAATACCAAATCACCACAATACAGCTTACTTCTCTTGAGGAAATCAGAGGTTTTTTTCGGGATTGTTTTAATATCCGACAAGTCGAGTTGATTGTTGGTTATGTTAGTTCCTCTTAATACAATAATCTCACCCTTGTCTTTATAACTATTAAAGTAATTGGAGTACTCAAATCCAGCTAACTTGGTGATATTTGCTATCTCCCCCAACTTCTTAACTTCCCAACACTCCTTAGGCGTAAGCAACTGCTGCATCACCCCTTGTTTGATGAGCTTCTTCTTCACAATCTTCTTTTCCAGGGACTGTATCAGCTTGTCCGTATCGGAAAGTACTTGGGCGATGGCTTGTTGTTCGTGGAGAGGTGGGAGAGGAATCTTAAATGTCCTAATTTGACCAATATTTAAACCCTCTCTATTACCGCCTGATTGAAAGCTATCAATTTGCCTCTGCCCAAAACTAGAAAGCAAATAGGCACAAAGAAAGTGAGAATCCAGCAAATTATTTATCGTCCGTACTATACAAACATGCTGATTCACATTCCCTCCAATGAGTTGAGGTGTTGCTACTGAACTTCTTCCTATTGATGCTCCCGAAATATTAAGAAATACATCACCTAACTTAATCTCTGTATTAGGAAATGTTTGATGAACCGCTTCTTCAATATAAGCTATATCATCTAGTTTAAGATTTCCCCATCCAATATTTTGACTTCTAACGAAGGGTCTACCTTGAGTCTTGTAGATATTTGAACCACCTTTTGGGGTAATGCCGCTACCAATTTTGCTAACTAATTCCTGTAAATCAACAACTACCCAGTCCTTTGTTTCGATTGATATTTCTACTGGTTTTAAAACTAATTCCATATAAACTCCATTTTAGCCAAATGATTGAACTTTTTCATAAATTGTCAATTTTGTTACACACGTCAGTAATGTGATCCAGGCCATATAATAATGCAGCCTCATCAACTTCCATCCAATGAAAAAGTTGTAAAATCATATTGTAGTGTTGTCGTGCATAGGTCGTGTCCTTGACAGACTGCCCAGGTAGAAAACAAATAGGCTCGTGGTGTGCCATACGGTTTCTTAAAAGATTTAACTGGGCCAATTGATTGAAAATATAGTTATTGTTGTACTGAATTTTAGGTGTAGATGTGGGCTTTGACGGGAAAACTTGCAATAAGATTTTACCTGTCATTTTAAATTGGTTTTGAGCAAACATATACCTCCAAAAGCCAAACCCCAACTCAGCTACTAACTTATGATGCGAATATACTGGTATTTTTTTAATGGCGTCAATAATTGCATCCCTCGTGAGTTTACACTTTGATGTATCAAATACACCACCTTTCGCTACTGCATGTTGCAGCCAGTCATTACCCAAACTTTGGATACATACTCTATCAATAGCATTTCTGAGGGCAACCTCAAAACAGGAAACAACCGTAAATAATTCTTGGGTCAACTCCAGATTTTTGCGATATAAAGTCATTGACTTCTTAGAATTCCCATTGCTGGCATCCAAATATCTTCCCATTCTTGGAGCAGTCATAACATATTCAAAATCTGTATACTTCATTGATGCGATCTGGCTTTAAGTTGCGAAATTCAAAAATTATGATTATATTTGTACCATCTTATTCCCGTTAGTCCCTGAAGCAATTCAAACTAGCGGGTTTCGTTTTTTATATACCTACCATATTAAATCCCATCTTAACTAAGTGTCCATTTACCAACAATTCTAATTGTGAAGTTTCCTCTACCAATATAGGTAAGGGTGTTTCGTAGCGTTCAGCCAGTTCCTTTATACGGCTGGTGAGGCGTTGGCTTATCTGGTCTATTTCCCCTTTCAAAGATGTTTCCATGGTCTTGAACCATTTATTTTCTACAACCAAAGTCTTTATATCGCCTTCGGTAAGTGTCGGGTATTTGGCATACAAAAGATTGTCCAAGTCTTGTTCCGCAACTTTAATGTCTTTGTTGGTAGTGGCTAATTCTGTATGTAATTCCACATAGCGTTCCAGCGCTTCCAGCTCCTCTGCCAAGTCGACATCTTTCTCTTTCTGTATGGCTTTTATACGCTTTTGGGCTTCGCCTTTGTTGACTTTGTCTAGCTCTGCAAATAGTCCTTCCTCAGCACCATGCTCTTCTTCCAGTTCTAGTATTTCAGCAGCCAAAGCTTCTTTTTTTGCTTCCAGTTGGACCAAAGCTTGTTGCTCCTTTTGGAAGTAACGACTAATTACCAATTCTTTGGGTACAAGGTCGCACGTCCAACCTTTGTCCACCTTTTTACCTTTATTATTTTCTAATTCTATACGGTACGTTTCAGCTTTCCAGCCGTCATATGAAATGATGTAGACATCGTCTTGCATTACCTCGTTCCAGTAGCTCAGCAGATGCTGGTATACGTTGTATTTATTGACCAGTGGCTTGTTTTTATACTTGTTCAGTAAGCTTTCTGATAATGTTTTAATCACCTGTTTTGGGTGGCAATCGGTTTGTAAATCCTTGAGGTATGAAGCATTATCTGCACACCATGTACTATAAAGTTCATCCATTTCTGTGATGAAAGTAGTAAATTCTGGGTGCTGATAAATGCTGTCGTTGATCTCAGTCGCAGCTACTTTCAAAGCGGAATACCCTATACGTAAGTCTTCAAACAGACTTTTCTTAAGGTTGGGATATACTTTCCAATACTTTTGCAAGTCATCTATGTCAGCATTGGGTATACCACCATTTAAGTGAGCATCAATGTCTTGAATGTCTTCTTTTTCCTGGCTGTCTATGTATCGGGGAATGTTGAGGTTGTACTCGTTTTGCTCAATCTCGTGAATAGAAACCATACGGCTATAACCCGGTACTTCCAATTGTTCGTTGAATACATCGGTAATGTTCCTAATGTCTTGTTCGCGCAAACGGTTCTTGTTGCCATCTTTGATAAAGCCCTTACTGGCATCAACCATAAAAACAGCCTTGCGATTTTGTGCGTTTTCCTTATCCATCAAAATGATACATGCAGGAATACCGGTGCCATAAAACAAGTTAGCTGGCAAACCAATGATACCTTTGATATACCCTTTCTTGATGAGGTTGGTACGAATTTCTGCTTCTGCGTTCCCTCTGAATAATACTCCATGAGGTAAAATTACAGCACCTTTTGCATTGCGTTTCAAAGATCTCACGATGTGCAGTAAGAAAGCAAAGTCCCCGTTTTTAGAAGGTGGTACACCAAAACCCGCAAAGCGATTGTGCACACCATCTGCAGGAAGAGAAAGACCATTTTCCCACCTTTTATCGCTAAATGGTGGATTGGCAACTACGTAGTCAAATTGTTTCATGGTACCATCTTCGAGAAAAAGTGGGTTGGCCAATGTATTACCCTGTTTGATTTCTGCGTCCGCCTGGTCGTGTAAAATCATGTTCATACGACACAAAGCAGAAGTAGCCGAATCCTTTTCCTGGCCATAGAGCGTTACCTTAGTCTTCGCTTCTGCACCAATGCGCAATAAGAGCGAGCCCGACCCACAAGTAGGGTCATAAACTGTGGTATTGGCACTGGTCTGGTCTTTGGAAATTCCAATGATCATGGCCATAATTCTACTTACCTCAGCAGGCGTATAAAACTGTCCTTTACTCTTACCGCTTTCTGTAGCGAAGTGGCGCATGAGGTATTCGTATGCATCTCCAAGGATGTCATCACCTTCCGCACGGTTCTTACTAAAATCCAGTTCTTTCTTTTGGAAAATCGTTATGAGGTTCGTCAAACGATCAACCATGTCTTTTCCGTCGCCCAACTTGTTCACATCGTTGAAATCGGGCATATCGGAAAGATTATTTGCTTCCTTCAAAGGAGCAATGATCTTCTTATTGATTTGGTCACCGATGTCAGTTTTTCCTTTGAGTGCAACCATGTCCTTAAAACTGGCTCCATCCGGAATGGTGATTGGGGCATATGGTTGGCCTGCCCACTTGTCGCTGATATATTTGATAAACAACATCACCAAAACATAATCTTTGTATTGACTGGCATCCATGCCACCTCTCAATTCATCGCAACTCGCCCAAAGCGAGCTGTATAATTCTGATTTTTTTATAGCCATCCTACTTTTTGACTTTCGATTCTGCTAATAGTTCTTTTACCTCTTTTATCCAATTCAAGTGGTATAATTTAATTCAGCGATCAAAGTAAGAATAAAATTTTGGCAACTCATTGCATGTGGACAAAAAAAATCACGTCCTATTTTAGAGACAATAAAGAAACTTTTAGTTTGAAAAGATAAAATGGGGAATGGGCTAAAAATGGGATTGGTTTCTCAACTTCTGCCTTCAAACCTTGATTTTATGGTCTTTATTGATTCTCTTATCAGCCATGTAAAGTTTGCGATCAGATTCATCAAACGGAATGTTCAAGTTTTCACAAACGGCTCTCAGGTCTACCAGATATTTAAGATATAAGTTGACTTGGTCCTCAATGTTTTTATCATTTTGATAAGTAGGAATATTCAGCGTTTCACCTTTGTAAATGATTCTGTAAACTCTTTGATCAATGATCTGATAAATATTTTTGTTCCTAAAACGTAAGATGGATGAAGCCATTGGTAGTTGAATGCCTTTGGTATTCAACAATGCTTTCAAGATTACTTTAGTTTTATCAATGTTGATACCAATTTCATCTGACTTTATGGTATTGATCAGATCCATTGTTACTGGCTCTAAAAGGCTGTATCTATTTACTTTCCATAAGACAATTTCATTGATGGTATTTTGGTCAAAATTGCCATCATGTGCATCCAGTTTTTTGGTCAACTCAAGCTGATATTTGTACTCTTTGTCTTTTTCAGATAGTTGGAAATTTTTGTCGTGGATGGTGGTGTGGGTGATCATTGGTGTTTTAGTTAGTTATGTAAAGATTTGTAGTATTGAGTTGAGTGCATAGATTGTGCCAAATGGTGGATGTGGTGGAAATTGTATTACAACTGTAATGATTTTTGAAATGTAAACTTTTGTAGAAAATTACTTATTTTTCAATATTTGGCATTCGAAAGCCAATTGGTTTTGGAGGGTTTTTTTCTTTTTTATATTTTATTGCTAATTCTTGTTTTAAAGTCTCTAATCTAGCTTGATATAATGTTGACCCAACAAAAGAATCAACCTCCAGATAAAAATTCGCAAGAATCTCAAGATCTTGATTTACAATTTTAGCGCTCGTTACCGAAATAATATCATCTATAAGAATTTTATCTACTAATATCTCATCTATGGATTTTCCAGAATCGTAACTATTTTTTAATTTTCTTCTCAAGGTATCAACAAAATCTTCAATTAAACTTGAAGAAAATAGCTTCATATCTTCTGAACTTTCTAGAAAATATTCAAATGTATTAATATTATTCCTTGTAAGAATCTGATTCAATGGAGAACTATATTTTATATTGCTAGTAAGGTTTTGATAAATAATTTTTGCCCTTTCAGTTTTATTTGGTGGGAATATTGGTATTTTTAAATCAAACCTTCCTGGTCTTATTACAGCCGAATCTATTCTATCTAAATAATTTGTTGCTGCGATGATCATTATATCCCTTTCAATTAGTTTTGGAATTTCTTGTAGCAAAGTATTTACCACTTTAGTATTCTCTTTACTGCTAGAAGAAGAACTGGATCTTGTTTCGGCTACAGAATCAAATTCATCAAAAAAAATTACGGTTCTTGATTCAATCTTATCTAAGAGTTCTTTTAGGTTTTTTACTGCTCCATCAACATAAGAGCTAGCAAAAACACTTCTTGGAATCTCAATAAATTCATATTTCAAGTAATCTGCTATTTGAAAAGCCCAAAATGTTTTCCCGCATCCTGGTGGACCAAATAATATTATTCCGCCTGGTTTTCGAAGGCCCCAATCATCTAATGCTTTTCCATCAACAATAGGGTTTAATAAATCAATAATGGTTTCTTTAAAATCCTCATAACCAATTATCAGCCCAAATTTTGAACTTTGATTACTAATATCCTTCATTGAAGACATATTTCTAAATGTTTTAAGTGGGAAGCCATTTTTTAAGTGTAATAAATATTGACTTGAAATATGATATATGTTCTCTTCTAATGAAAATTCTCTGTTAACTTCTAAAGAAACAGCTTTGTCGAATCTAGGTGAAGGTTGTGTCGGGGAGAAATGTAAAAGTCTGGTAATATGGAAATTATAAAAATCATTAAATTGATTTAATGTTAGATCTAAAGCATCACATAACTGTTTAACAGTTTTAGGCCTGAAAAACTCAAAATTAAATTTTTTTATCTCTTCTTTTTTGCTTAAAAAAAACTCAAATGTATCATCATAAATTTCTAAATATGTTGCAAAATAAAATTGTGGTTTAATACAAAAACTATTCAAATCTATGTTATAACAATTTGCATATCTGACCAAATCGGGTCTTGTAATACCTAAGTAATCAATTAATTTTTGAACCGTTTTCTTTTCTAAATTCGATGACATCAGGTATATTTTTTTTCAAAAGCTAAATATTCTTTTTGATCCTACTAATTCATTGATACAAGTCTAATTTTTTATTTTATAACCCTTTATTATAATATTTTCAATACTATCTATTTTAACATTTAGCTTTAAAAGAATGGATTCATTAGACTTTAATTGCTTCTCCAAATTATCAATTTTATTTTTTGTTATGTTGAATTCTTTGATCTTTGCTTGGTCTGGAAAAGGACTACATAATAAATATAGAAAAGTAATTATAGTGGAAACTGCAAGAATACCAATAATCCATTTATGTATTGTTGGTATTATACCAACATTTTTACTGTATTCTCTTGTTATAAGCCATATTAACATTACAAATAGGGATAAACTAAATGCCATGGTTAGCATGAATACCAATGCAAGATGAGTGCTTTCAACAAACTGATATACTTGTGTGTTTGTAGCTACAAATAAGACAATGGCAGCAAAAATTGATAAGATTTCAATATTATTTTTTTGAGATTCTTTAGCGATTGTCTTTATATCATCAAAAGAGTTTGTTGCCTCCTCTATTTTGTTAGTAAGTTTTTTGTCAAGTAAATTATGACTTCTCAATAGTTCACTAACTGTTTTAAATGATTTAAAGCTATCGGATATTTCTTCCAACTCAATTCTAACTTGGCGATAATTATTTGGGAGAATATAGGAAGATGCGACAAATAATTTCAAATTTTCATTTTCTTCATCTATAAAAACGCATTCCGAAAACGGAGCTTTAAAGGACATAAAATCTCTGTCATAGCACCATTCAAGAGCTTCATAAGCCTTCTTTTTATTAAGCTCCAATTTTGAAAGTAGGTTTGTAAATTGGTCTGAATCTTTATCATCATTGTTTTCCAACAATTTTATTAATTTGTCTATTAGAAATTGGCAATAGTATAAATATGGAAAATAATTATTTATCCCAGTCTCCTCCTTTAAGACTTCAATCTCTCTAAAAGTAGCATCTAAGTTTTCTATGTTATTTTCCACTTTATCAATAGAAAGTAAATTATTATTCAAATATAAATTCGCAACGTCAAATGCGTATTTTTCGAATTTATCTTCATTGTAGTTGTTACTTTTATTTTTAAATTTATCCAAATATTCTTTTATTTTAGGCCTACTTTTGGCCTTGTCCTTATAGAACTTAATGATTAATTGGTATTCAGAAAAATCGTTTATTCCTTTAGTTAATATATCATCAATTTTTGCCTTAAAACCAGAATCATTTTTTGTGTCCAACTCATCATGGTAATGATTTAAAATTAATTGATCAATTTGCTTGAAATAGACAAGTGGTTCAAGAAAATCTATTAATTGTTTATCTTTATAATTATGTACATACCGATAACCATATGTTTGGTCTCCTTTAAGTCGGTATAGAATTTTTTTAATTAAAATGGTAATTTTGGCCCTACACAATATTTTTATTTCATTTTCAAAATTAGTATTCTCAATTTTTTCAAATAGGAGTGCTAGTCTTTCAAGTTTGTGATCATCGACAGTAAGAAAATGGTCGAAATATTCAACTGAGACAATTATTGAATTTATTTCTTGGGCGTACTTGAATTTTATATCTGTTTGATCATGGCTGAATAATTCCTTTGAATCTTCGCTTATAAATAACTTTTTATGTGATTTTTTTTCATTTTTTCTTGTAATATCTGCAACAAGATTTAAAACTCGGTTTATTACAGAATTTGCTGATGTAAATAAATATGCTATATCATCTTTTCTTTCGTCATCCAAATACAAGAGAAAATCATCATTTATTCTTTTAAAACTTTCCCTTAATTCCAAAAGATTTGCTATAAATTTATCATCTCTAATGTATTCACCAGTTAACAAACATGAACATATAGTTGGGAAAAAATTTGTAAGTTGTAATGAAAATATCCTACTTAATGAATCTTGTAGGTCTACTGCTTCAACATTTTCAAAAACTATATTAAAATTTTGAAAATCTAATAAGGTTTTTTCAATTTTCATTTGGCATTTTAAAGTATCTGGTTTCCGTCATTATCAGTTCGTTCGGAATTTTCATAGAATTCTTTCCAAATGATTTTGCGATACTATAAATCATTTTCCAAGATCTCCACTCATGACTTAGATCAACTAAATATCCACCACTTTTCATGACAAGTTTTGGATTGATAGATTTTATGTTAGAAATTCCTCTTTGAATTAAGTCTTTTTCAATTTGTGTTACCAAGTTAAAATTTTTAATCTCAGTAGATTTTGGCGTAAATCCATTAGGCAGTAAACTATATTTGCTTAAAGAATCTGTCTTTATTTCATCATAAATACTGCTTTCTACATGTCCGTAAGGCATGGCATGAAAATCATTGAATAGGTCTAATAAACCTTCTTGACTATCTGAGGATGAAGCAGCTGAAATAAAAAAATGAAGTTTGATAATTTTTAAGCGATTTAAATCCCTATCAGGATCACCACTTTCTTCTCGTACCCAAGTTACTAATTCATCAACAAGATATTCAAAACAGGCTACCTTTTTAGCGTTTGACATCTTTCCAGAATTTGCCATAAAGATGTGTTAATTTTTATTATATCAAAAAAAAATCTTATATTTTAACTTACTAATTTTTAAACGACATTCAAGAAAGTAATTTTTTAACACATATTTTATGAAATCAACCCTTCTAACCAACCAAAAACCCCGCAAACCCCCTAAACGCCCTCGCTCTCATCTCCAAATTCTTCAAGCCACTGGATTACTTTTATCAGCGTAAACATTGGTGCCATTGTCTTTGATGCTCAACTGAGTAAGTTTTGATTTGCTGGTGAAGTGTATATCGAACAAACTGATATCGAAGTATTATAGCATATTGGTGAAGGATTACGTGAAAAATGGGGCGTCTGTTTTTAACAGACAAGCCAAAATAACGGACGATGCATTCCTTTTTTTATTTTATACAATCAGCCCCGCCAAATATTTAATCGGAGTTAAAATGGATTCAAAAACAAAAAACCACAAACCCATCATGCTGGATTTGTGGTTTTTATAACATTTAGTGCTGTATTCGCGGACAAAAAGTCTAAAAGCAATGCCTTGGAAGAAGATCTATTTACCTTCCTTTTGACTGATGATTTTTATAATTTATGAATGCTTTGGCAAATGTTGACTGCCTCGTCTACTGCATTTTGGTCGTCGTCACCAAAGGTAATGATGACAAAAAAGTTAGTTGCCGAACCTGGATCAATCAAACCCATGATGAAAATTCTTTCGCCATCTTTTGATCCTTCTGCATATCCGCCGTGGAAACCATTCAATTCGATCAAACTTACGTCGTCTGTTCTGTTGACGCCCAACTCAGAGAAAATAGAAATGGTATAGGCAGTAATGTCGGTTTCGTCAATGGCGTCATTCTCAAATGGAATGATGGACATAGACATGCCGTCTCCGTCTGCAGAAAACTCCTCATCAGTATTTTTAGTTTCCTTAAAATCGTCTGCAAGGGTAAAGCCTAGATTGTAGTCATCCCATGTGTATTCTTGTTGTGCTTGGATGGTTGCAGTGGCCAAAAAACTCAATAGTGTAAATAAAATGTACTTCATTTGGTGTGTATTTTTAATGATGAATGTGTTCAAGAATGCTATTTCTTGATTTGGTCGCAAATGTAAATCATTTTTGTGAATGGTGAATGGTGAATAGTAAATAGTAAATGGTGAATGGTGGGAAATGTGAGATGTGAAATGTGAGTTGTCAGATGGAACCACACGTTGAGCCAGGGCATGCCCTGGCTTCTCAGGTCAAATGTGAAATGGAACCACCTGGTAGTGAAAGGACTTGCCTCTTTCTCGGCTTTGGGGATGTTGGGCTAAAGCCCGAGTATTGGGGAATTTGGTTTACCACAGGCTAAAGCCGGTGGTAATTGATTTTTTGAAGGAGCAAGGACAGGTCCACTGCAGATGCAGATAAAGGAGATGAGTTAGTTAAGACAAGGAACGCTTTGGCTTCTCAGATTTTCTCGCCTCGTGGCTCGAAGCTCGAGGCTCGAGGCTCGCGGCCCTTCACGATTTCCGATTTCCGCTGAAACTGATCTCTGAAAACTGACAGCTTTTCACGCAGCTCGCAACCCTTCACGATCACTGATTTCCGTTATTCAGCTCGTCTGATAGCCACACTCGGATGAAAATCAATTTCCATAGTCACGTAGATGATTTCCCACTGATGATTGGTGCAGAATTCATAAACGGCTTCTCGTACACCGTAACGGATCATGGCATTCCAATTACCGACGATGAAATCATGACAAACGATCATGCCATTGGGTTTTACTTTTTTACTCCAAAGATTCAGTTCCTCTAGGGTTGTTTTGTAGGAATGGTCGGTATCGATGAAAATCCAATCAAAAAAATCATCTTCAAAATGTTCAACAGCTTTGGTGGATAAACCAACCTGGATTTGCACACTACCGGCGCTTATTTCTTCAGCGAATTTGGCGAAAACTTGTTCTTTTTTGGTTTGGCTAAATCTTTCTGTATCCCAGACGTCGACCAAGTAAAGAGACTTTGGCTTACATATATCTAAAATCTTTCTCGAAAAGTTGCCCTCATCCACACCTAATTCTGCCACAACTCCTTCTTTTGGTAATAATGCCAATAGTGCTTCTCGGTGTGGTAAAAGTTTGGCATTTACTAAGTGGTGATTTTGGAGATTTATTTTAGGTATTTCTTTAGAAATCAATAAATTATTTGATCTGATTTTATTTAATATGTATTGATGTGCTTTTCTTTTAATGATGGAGGGAATCAGTTTTTCAATAAAATTGATCATATTTTTTGTGCTATTGTTTGCAATAATACGATAAAAGTTAATGGTAAACGGTGAATGGTGAATGGGGTGATGTGAGATGTGAAAAGTGAAATGTCAGATGGAACCACACGTTGTGTCAGGGCATGCCCTGGCTTCTCAGTTTAAATATGAAATGGAACCACCTGGTAGAGAAAGGGTTTGCCCCTTTCTTGGCTTTGGGGAGATTGGGCTAAAGCCCGAGAATTGGGGAAGTTGGTTTACCACAGGCTAAAGCCGGTGGTAATTGAGTTTTTGCGGGAGCAATGACAGGTCCACTCCAGATGCAGTTACGGTAGATGAGTTAGTTGAGATAAGGAACGCCTTGACTTCTCAGTCAAATGTGAAAAGGAACGACCGTTTTTTTCAAACAAAAATGTGAGCAGGCAGAGACTGAAGTCTCGCCACCATATTTTTTCTTCACCGTTTCCAAGTTTCGATCTCCGCTGAAAACTGATAGCTGAAAACTGAAAGCTTTGTCTCAACTACATCTTTATCTAGCTTTCTCGAAGCTCGCGGCCCTGCACAAAAAAAAGAGCTTAAATCATGCCATTGACATCATTTAAGCTCTTTTTAATCCAATAGGCTAAAGTAAACCTATGGTACTCTTGTCAATTTCATTTCACCACGCTCGCTCTTGATTGTGATTTCATTATCACTAGTCAACTCGCCCGTATTATTGATGGTCATGTCATTGAAAGAAATGCTGTATGAAAAGGTTTTACCGTCTACTTTACCGTTTACCAATGGTGATTCACCAAATTGAGTTGTCCAAGTTCCAGTAAGAACACCATTATCCACCTTAAATAAGTAATTTATTTCGAAGGTACCGTTTGGTGTTTCTCTTGTTCCCTTCCATTTTCCATCGATAGGATTTTGAGAAAAAGCTACCATACTAGATAGCATAAGCATTAAAATGAGGCAATATTTCATGTTTGAATTTTTTATGAATCCAAATGTATATCCATTATTTTATAGAATATAATATTTTTTTCCCCAAGCTTATTAAAATTATGTTAACCTTTAATTTTTGACCCAATGGTTTTTGTTTTTTTACAGGTAACGCAGAGACGCAAGGCCCTGCGTCTGTACTGGGTATTTGTGAAATATTTAGAGCCGTATGGCTGGTGGCTCGAAGCGCTCGAAGCTCGAGGCAAAAATTGTCAAATTGCCAAATTGCTTAACTGCTGAATTGCTGAACTGCTGAACTGCTGAACTGCTGAACTGCTGAATTGTTGAATTGCTGAACTGCTGAATTGCCAAATTGCGCCAAAGGGATTGCGAAATTGCCCATTGCCAAATTGCGCTCCTTGCAAAAGCAGAGACAGGCCAAAGGCATTGCCAAATTGCTGAATTGCCAAATTGCATAACCATCTGGTAATAAACGCAGAGACGCAGGGCCCTGCGTCTGTACTGGGTATTGTAAAATAGGGAGACTCAAGGCCCTGCGTCTGCACTGGGTATTTGTAAAATATTAAGAGACGAAAGGCTGGTGGCTCGAAGCTCGTGGCAAAAATTGCTAAATTGCTGAATTGCTCGCAGCTAATTCCCTGCTTATTGCTATAGATTGCCAATTTGTGCCAAGGGCATTGCCAAATTGCGCCCCTTGGAAAAGCAGGGACAGGCCAAAGGCATTGTCAAATTGCTCATGCAAAGAATTGAACTCATTGAACTCATTGAATTTATTGAAATCCTATTGACCTAAAGGGCTCCTAGCTTTCTGGGTTTCCTTTTTTTCTAACTTTTTCTTAATATTTAAAATTCTCTACTCAAGTGCATTCTGGTCGTGGTTTTTATTGGCTTGAAAACAGAGATTCTTAAGCAGAAACGGGGCTTAAAGGCTTTTCAGTAATATTATTCAATACCCACTTATTGACCTATTTAAGATGGGAAAATTGTTAAAATCAACATTAAAATAACAATTTCTAAGGATAAATTTAAGATTTTATTTTGACGGGAAATTTTAAGTGTTAAATTTACACGTCACATTTTTTTTGCAAAATCGTTAAACTAAAATTTAGAATCATGAATTTTAAATCTACCACATTGCTCATTTTTCTGATGAGTATTCTTTTTTCATTTGATTTGTCTGGCCAAACTGTTACGGGCTTGGTCGTGGACGCTACAGACAGGGTACCCATTCCAGGGGTTACCATTACCGTAAAAAATACTACAGATGGTACAGTTACAGATGTAGATGGAGCTTTTTCCTTATCTGTTTCACCAACAGATGTTTTGGTCTTTTCCTACATTGGTTACACTACAGTCGAAATTCCCGTTGCCAATCAAACCGTTATAAATGTTTCACTCAATGAGGATTCACAAGTGCTCAACGAGGTTGTAGTAACGGGTCTGGGCATCAAGAAGGAGTCCAAAAAATTGGGCTATTCTGTTACTTCTGTTAATACGTCTGAATTGGTGGACAACCGAACAACCAATGTTGTTGAATCACTGGTAGGTCGTGTCGCAGGTTTGAATATTACCCCTCCGGCTGCCGGTGCCAACTCAAGTATGCAAATACGTTTGAGAGGACAATCTGGTTTTGCTGGAGCTAATAACGCACCACTTATCGTAATCAATGGTCTTCCTATCGACCAAGGTGCAAGAGGTGCAGATGGTGCTAACACCAGGGACAATGGTGATAACATGTCAAACATCAACCCGGATGACATCGAGAGCATGACCGTTTTGAAAGGAGCTACTGCTGCTGCCATCTATGGTGCCAGAGCTGCCAACGGTGCCATCATCATCACAACTAAGTCTGGTAATAAAAACCAAGGCATTGGTGTAGAATTCACCTCTAGTTATTCTACTCAAAATGCTTTGAATTTCTTTGATTTTCAGACTGAGTATGGACAAGGTGAAGCAGGAAAGAGACCATCTAGTGCTGCCAATGCAGCTTCTACTGGTCACTTTGCTTGGGGTGAAAGATTGGATGGTGTGCCAACACCTATTTTTGATGGAACTTTACAGCCTTATTCTGCAAATCCAAACAATCTATTTGACTTTTTGCAAACAGGTACCAATTTCACCAATACGGTTGCATTTTCTGGTGGTTCTGCAAAAGGTAGTTTCAGAGCTTCGTATTCCAATACCGATGCAACAGGCATAACGCCTAATAATGAATATAAGAGAAATATTTTCAACGTTGGTATCGCGCAAAACATCTCAGAAAGGTTGAAATTCAATTTCAATTTGAACTATACCAATGAGACAAACATCAATCCACCACAGATTGGTATTCAAGGTCCAGGTGCAGTTAACTTTTTTACCAGACTTGCAACCTCTATTCCACTTTCAGCACTTAGAGACAGTGCAGTACAACCAAATGGTACAGAGACAAGAACTTCAGGTTTTCAAGGAACCCTCTTAAACCCTTATTATGCAATTGCAGCGGGTCAGCGTTATGAAAACCAAAGAGATCGTCTATTAGGTACGGCAACCTTAAGGTATGACCTCGCGAGTTGGTTGTATGTGCAAGGTAGATACAATTATGATTTTTCAACAAGCTTTACTGAATCAAATGACCCGGGAGGTATTGGAACCAACGTACCAACAAATGCTGATGGTACTTATAAAGGAGCATATAACCTTTCTGATGGAAAAGGTACAGATGTAAATGCAGACTTCTTAGTTGGTGCAAATAAAGAGTTTGGAAAATTCTCAATTGATGCAAGCTTTGGAGGAAATACTTGGAGAGTTAAAAATCAAGGATTCAGACAAAATGCTTCAAACTTTGTGGTACAAAATCTTTACACAATTGGTAATGGAAGTATCAGAAATCAGTTTTATGACTTTTCGAGATTC
Organism: Bacteroidota bacterium; assembly: GCA_029567325.1. GTDB lineage: Bacteria > Bacteroidota > Bacteroidia > Chitinophagales > Saprospiraceae > JADKBO01. The sequence continues at coordinate 15,359 of JAKQLF010000388.1, forward strand.
AGAGTCAACTCTATGTATGGATTGGCTGAATTTGGATACAACAATATGTTGTATGTGAATTTCACAGCTAGAAATGACTGGTTCTCTGTATTAAATCCAGCAAACAACAGTGAGTTGTATCAATCAGTGTCGGGTAGTTTTATTTTCTCAGAAATGATGGGTGAGCAAGATTGGCTATCTTATGGTAAGTTGAGGGCTTCATGGGCGCAAGTAGGTAGTTCACAAGGGGTAAATCCTTATGATGGATTATTGACTTATGGTATTGGCCAAAATCAATTCAATGGAACGTCTCTAGGAAATATCAGTGGTAATACAGCTCCAAACCAATTCCTCAAGCCGTTTACTTTGAATGAGAAAGAAGTGGGTTTGGAAATGAAAATGTTTAAAAACAGAGTTGGTATTGATGTGAGTTATTTCCATAAAGTATCTAAAGATCAAGTACTAAATGTTATCCTTTCTAATACTTCTGGATACGATCAATCTAAACAAAACTTGGGTTCAATCCAGAATTCTGGTTTAGAAACATTACTTTCATTGACACCAGTAGACAACAAAAATTTTGGATGGACAACATCTTGGAACAATTCTTACTTGGCGACCAAAGTATTGTCTGTTGGTGCACCGTCAGAAATCATAGTATTGAACTGGGGTGCTACAGGTAATGAGTTTATTGGTCAATTGAGATACGTTGAAGGACAACCAATGAATCAAATTTATGCACGTACTTACAAAAGAGATGCTGCAGGAAATATCATGTTGACAAACCAAGGTAGACTTATACCGTCAGATAATTATGTAAGTTATGGTAGTGCTTTGCCTAAATTTACAGGTGGATGGAACAACTCTTTCCATTACAAAGCATTGTCTTTGGGCGTGTTCTTTGACTATAAGTTTGGTGGAAAAGTATTTTCTTCTACAGCTTTGAACGCAAACAGACAAGGACACTCTAAACAATCATTGGTAGGACGTCGTGAAGGAGAAACAGGTGTTGTATTCCCGGGTGTGACTCCAGATGGAAAACCAAATACCGTAGCTGTAAATCCAGCTCAGTTTTATGCTGACTACAGAAACAACCAAATGGCTGATATCGTGACCTACAAATCTGATTTCGTGAAGTTGAGAAACGTTTCTGTTTCCTATGACCTCACCAGTGTGATGCAAAAAGCTGGAGCGCTCAAATTCTTTAAAGGATTGACGTTGACTGCTTCTGGAAGAAACCTTGCCATTCTTCATAAGGATCTACAAGATCTTGACCCGGAGGCTGTACAGTCTTCAGGAGACTTTAGAGTTGGATATGAAAATACCTCATTGCCAACAACTAGAAATTTTGTTTTAAGTTTAAATGCCAAATTTTAAGAAAGATGAAAAACACAAAAATATATATAATTGCAATTGCGCTACTTACGGTATTAGGGAGTTGCGATAAAGATTTTGTTGAAATCAACACCAATCCATATGCACTGACTAATATAGATCCAGGTCTACTTTTTGCAGGTTCACAAAGGACCAGTTTAGGAGGTTGGGAATCAGAACATACCATTGCACAACATTTTGTAAACCCACACAATTCTGGAGCGACACAGGGTCCAAATTTCAATACAGACAATGACAACTTCAATAATGGTGTTTGGGACGGCTCATATCCAAACGTAATCAAAAACTTGACACAAGCACTTTTCTTACTTGAAACTCAACCAGAAAGAGTTAATTTGAGAAGTATGATTCGCATTTGGAAGGCACAGACTTTTATGAATGTGGTGGACAGTTATGGTGATGTTCCTTATTTCAATGCGGGACAGGCTTTCATCAAGGGCGATGAGTTTTTCTATCCAGCTTATGATGATGATGCTGCCATTTATGCAGATTTGGAAAAGGAATTGAAGGAATCAGTAGCAGCATTGAGCGCCACTGCAGATTTTGTTGCACCTGATTTATTTTATGGAGCTAAAGGAAGCATTCCATCAACTACAGCTGCGGTTCAGACAGATAAGTGGAAAAAACTGGGTAACTCTTTATTACTCAGATTGGGTATGAGATACGCAAAAGCTGACCCGTCTAAGGCAGCAGCCATCACAGCTGCAGCTTTCAGTGGTGGAGTGATGACTTCAAATGCAGATAATGCATATGTGAAGTTTGATGGTGCAGCCTTTACAAATGGTAGAAATGGTGGTTTAGTAAACAACAACCCATATTTTTATTACGCTGCTGAACCTTTCGTGAATCATTTGAAAAATACAGAAGATCCACGAACAAAGTTTATCATAGCTACTTATAAAAATCCTGCAGATCCGCTCGCTGATACTGCTCCTAATGTAGTGACTGCAGAACAATTCGGTGTGCCAATTGGTATTTTGAATACAGAATTATCAAAACCTGCATATAGAGGTGTTCGCGGCGGTGGATACAATTATTCACAAATGAATGTCAATTCTTTGGCTTCTTTGACAGCTCCAAACTTTTTTGTAACTTATAGTGAAGTTGCATTGATGTTGGCCGAAGCTGCTCAAAGAGGATGGATTGCTGGTGGCGCAGCTGCTGCAAAGCAATATTATGAAGATGGTATCCGTGCAGATATTGGAAGATACAGCCTTTATCCTAAAACGAGCACTATTCCTGAAAGCGATATTGTTGCGTTTTTAGCACACCCTAATGTAGCTTACAATGCAGCTAAGGGTATTGAATTGATCAACAATCAACTTTGGGTTGCTTATATTTCCAACGGTATACAAGCATTTGCCAACTTCAGAAGAAGTGGTTTTCCAACGTTATCTCCAAATAAAGCAAATGACCTTTATGGTGGAGGTTTTGCACGTAGATTTTCCTATCCAGACTATGAGTTAGCTCAAAATAATGCAAATTATTTGGCAGCAGCCGCAGCAATTGGTGGAGATAAAATGACTTCAAGAGTATTCTGGGATAAATAAACAGCGTCTCTTACAAGATATTTATTTTTGATTTTAAAAAAGCGATGCCCTTCAATGTTTGTTGAAGGGCATTACTTTTTCTATGAATAGTCAAACAAGATTGAATTAATTAAAGTTGAAATTCAAACCTAAAGTAAGATATGTTTTGTCTTGGCTGAAGTTACTGTTACTTGCGTTGAAGCTGTAGCCATATTGCAATTGTAATTTTAATTTTTCAAGGCCACCTCTTATTGTCAATGCAGGCTCTATCAAAATATTTGATTTATTTTCTTCCAAATAATTCACTTGGTCTTCGCCGTCGAAAATTAGGTCTCCTTCTATATTATTGTATGATAAGTTGGCAATTCTGGTAGAAAGTGCGGCTGAGAAGAATTTGGATTTATAGCCTATATTTGGTTGCAAACCAATTCTAAAAATATTGGCAGAAATATCACCCATAGTCAATAGAGTAGTGGTTGCAGAACCTGGAAGGTGGTTTTCAAAAGATCCCAAACCTGCGATACCATAAGTTTCAAAAACCCAGCCGGGTGATAATTCTTTAAAATACCCGATGCCTGCTTCCAGAAATTTACCTGATCCCCCATTGCCGTTATCAAGATCAGCAGGGATAAAAAGACCTCCATTGGCCTTGATGCCTAAATGATCAGTGATGGCATTGGCTCCTTGAAATTCCACCTGATTTCCGTTGCCCGACAAAGTCAAATTGGTCTCTCCCTGTGAAGAAAGAAGAGGTACATTTTGAGTATTGGGGGTATAATACTTTGGACTGCAGGCAGAAATTAAGCACAACATTAAAATTGAAAACAAACAGATACTTTTCATTGCTTTAAGATTTAATTGGTTTGATAGAATGAATGTGTCAACCCGCCTAATGAACAATTAAATCTGACGATTCATGAATCACTTTAGCGTCAAAAGATCAATTTTAAATTCTTATTGAATCGTACAAGCCAATAAATAAGTTCATTAAAAACTGGATATGCCCAAGGCACAGAACGGCATAAACCTTTCAATATTTTCTGGATATAAATGGAAAACTGATGAAGATATTTGCTGGTAGCTAAACTTGCCTGAGCAGAAAACTCCGCTCACTGAATGCTGGTATGGTAGCATTTTCTTCATAGAAGAAACTCAGATCGTCTCCCTTATCCATCAAACCCAAGGAATACAAAACCGGAACGTAATGATCAGGCGTCGGGGAAGCCAATTTTCCTAATTTGTGACTGGTTTCATAGTTGATCAGATTGTTGACATTTCGCTCAATCAATTGTGTTTTGAGCCACTCGTCGTATTCTGCTTCCCATCCGAAAGGACTGAGATCGCCTGTGCGCATTTTATTCATGACCAACTGTAAATTGTGAATCATGGAACCACTACCAATGATCAAAACTCCTTTTTCTCTCAGTTTTTTCAATTGTTTGCCCAACTCATAATGATACATGGGTGATGCATAATAATTGATGCTCATCTGGAAAACGGGAACGTTGGCTTCTGGAAATAAATGCATGAGCATTGGCCAAGCTCCATGGTCGAGTCCCCAATCCATGGTTTCTTTTACATCTGGAATTAAATGTTTGACCTCTGCTGCAATTTCTGGAGCCCCATTTGCCTGGTAAATTACATCATAATACTCCTTGGGAAAACCATAGTAGTCATAGATTTGCTTTTGGGTGGGTGAAACATTGACTTGAGTGTCTTTGGTGGTACACCAATGTGCAGATACCACCAATGCTGCCTTTATTTCAAACTTGTTTTGTAAATCCTTACCCAATTCAAACAAAGCATTCCAAAACGGACGCTCATCTCTGGACTTGGGAATGTCCATTGGATTGCCGTGCGAGGTAAATAATACGGGCATTTTACCACTTTGTATGGGTAAATCGGTTATTTTTTCAAATTCTGATAAATTCATATGCTGTGGAATGAGTGGTGTGAAGGCCAAAAGTTTTAAAAAGTCTTTGCGTTCCATCTACTTTCTTTTAATATCCTATCAAAACTACTGAAATAAAGTATTAACGCAAAATTTTGGATTTTATCCAGAAGTAGAGATCTGCCCACAATTTTATATGCGCCGTTCCGCTGGAACTCTTTTCATTTTTTTTCATTCAGCCCATGGATTGAAATCCATGGTTACTAAATGAGTCGAGCCCATGGCTCTGGGTTTATGGAATTAGTCTCTGGCTCTGGAATCAAATATTTGGGGTTTTCTAGAAAGTTCATTATAGAATCTACAGCGACTTCCTTTGATAAAATAGGGTTTCAAATCAAAAAAAGAGGCAGCGCCTCGACCCATATCGTAACCCAGGATTTTAATCCTGGGGCAAAGAAAGAAAGGTTTTAAGTTCCATAGGAACGGTCCATATCTAAACGAAGACATGGCCACAATCCTAAATGTGCCGTCCCGATGGAACTCTCTTTATTTTTTTCATTCAGCCCATGGATTGAAATCCATGGTTACTAAATTAGTCGAGCCCACGGCTCTGTATATATGAAATGTTTCATTCTGCTGGAACTCTGCATTTGAAGGTTTCCAAAAGATACATCCTCACCTTCCTTTGATAAACAAAGGCTCCAATCCAAAAAAGAGGCAGCGCCTCGACCCAAATCGTAACCCAGTATTTCAATCCTGGGTAAAAGAAAAAGAAGGTTTTGAGTTCCAAAGGAACGGCCCATATTTTCACATAGATCTGACCACAAGCTTATATGTGCCTTTAGAATGTGAATTCATTCCTTATAAATTGGCCTTTTCAACTTAAAATATCCAACCGATGTTTCATCCAAAAGTCTTGAAATTTCAGAGAAATTTACTGGATTTGCTTGGGCATTCACATACTTCCCGATGATGATATTTCTACGATATATCAAAATAGTATTTTCGACTTCTTGGTTGATTTCATTCAAATAAACATCCGAATCTTGATCTGTCAAAGAAGGCACAAAAGTCAAAGCAGTATTTTTAAGTTTGAGATCGGCTCCAAGTTCTTCCAACTCTTTTAAGCGATCCTTTTTGGAATAGTTTTGATCATTCCCATAGACCAGATAAACTTTCAAATATTCCTTTCTTTTTTCACCTTCAGCTTCCAAAAAGACCAGCCATTTTTTGATTACTGACCAGTTTGCATCATTACCTGCAAAATAAACAATGCCATGAAACCAACCATATTTACAAACAGGACAAGTCTTAGTGCCTTTGTCCGGGCCAAAAGCATGGAAAGGAGTGAAAGATAAAACCTCCTCACCAATGCTTTTACCAGATAGAGATTTTGAAAAAGCACCTTTCTGGTATCTAGGTACATTTAAGCCAAGTATGATATTGCGTTCGCCGATTTTCAAACCTTCTTGGTCGCCAAATCGGATGACACCACTTCCACCACGATTTTCTAATTTGATGCGCTTTGCACTGGTCAACAATGGATCGTCGTCAAATACAAAATCATCGATGTAATATGGCGAATCTTGACCAGTTTCTTTGATATAAACGTGTATGTGTTTGGGTTCTCCCCTTTCAGGATATGCACCAGGCAAAATGGTATAAATTTCATACCTGCCGGTACTATCTGTTTTTATCCAACCCCTGAGGTAGCCATGCGTTTGGCCCAATTCATTTTTGGGCATGTTGTACTTTTTAGCGGGGTCCATTGCATATATTCCGTGAATATCGGTATGATAATAATACAATACAATTCCTGCAGCAGGTGTCTTTGAGTCGGGTAAAAATACAGTTCCAGTAAGTAATATTTTCTGGCCATTTTGATACCAACCATCACTGGTGTCAATGTTCGAAAGTTGAGCTGGCATTTTATAATCCAAGGGTGGAGATCGATCAAAGTCTTCACTGAGTAAAGCTGACGCAGGTTGCATGACATGATTTTGCCCCTGACAACCCACCATCATTTCAAATAAAATAAGATGAAAAAACCATTTACGAATGAAACCCATTTTGTTTATTTTTTGAGTCAAACGTAGTTACAAAAGGGATAGGAAATGATGAAAGTAAACGGTAAATAGCTCCGTGGAGGGGAATCAATGCTCAGTGGAGTAAGGCTTCCCAATTCTTTTTGTAATGCCGACTCATTCTCACCAACTGTCCACTTTTTAATTCCACATCGTAATCTCCATTTTGCCTGGAAGTAAAGGTTTTGATGAATGTAATATGTACGATGCTGGAACGATGCACGCGCAAAAATTGATGTGGATTGAGCATGACTTCGAAATCCTTCAAGGTCCGATCGTCCAAATAGGCTTTGCCATTGGCATGTACTACAGAATATGGTTTGTCCGTCGTAATCCACTCGATAGCTTCCGTTGGCAAAATAAAGGTCTTTGAGCCTGACTTGATTTTGATTGTATGGTCAAAGGCCATTGTAGCATTTTCTACTTTTTCTTTTCTAACCTGCAAAAATGCTCTTGCAAAAGGCACAGAAACATAATATAGCAATAAAAGATAAAACTGCACAGAAATGGCATTATAAAAAATAGTTTTGAATGCGTGGCCTGGTGTAAAAATTAAATGACTGACGGTTACAAAAAATGTAGTAAAAAGTAAAATGTGGACTAGGCACAAAAGAATGGAAATAAGAAAAGTGTATAGGATTTTTCTAAACCTTGGCAAACCTTGAAGTTTATCAAATATGGCAAATTCAAATATGGTGAAAGGAATGAGGAACAACCAGATCGCATTATAAAGTAAGGATTCAGACCAGTAAAATCCAGTCTGTTGAAACTTACTGAATAAATAATCCTGAAAAACTGCCAATGCCATAAAACCCATTAAACCTCCCAACCACCAAGTGGTAGAATTTTTGAAATCTCCTTTTTTGAGGATGCTATTTTGGTGAATTATAGTATTCAATTTGTTTGCTTTTGGGGATAGCTCCCGATACAAAGTTACTTTTTTTTAAACTTACCGTCAATTGCAGCACCAGCAATCTATTTTTCTAATGATCTCTTCAAAGCTTGGAAATATTGCTTAGATTTAAATCTACTCTTATTTTATTTGTAATATAGACATAATTCAAGTGAAACTATAGAATGAAATCCTATCAAATCGTTAAAAAGCAAACACATATTCCTTTTAATGACACTGATTTTGTATCATTGTTTGCTACATTTTAAAACATAGAAATAATTAAAGACACATGAAATTGAATAGAATCGTACTGCTTTCTGCAATGTTGGTGACAGCTTTGGCCAATACTACTTTTGCGCAATCCTTAAGATCTGCCTATGATGGCGCTTTTTTGATTGGAACTGCCCTAAGCACCAACCAAATCCTGGAGAAAGACCCTGTGCAAGCCGCTCTAGTTGCAAAAGAATTTAATGCCCTTACTGCAGAAAATGATATGAAGTCTTCCTTGTTGCACCCAGAAGAGGATGTTTACAAATGGGAAATAGCAGATGCACTTTATGCATTGGCAGAAAAAACGAATTCTAAAGTACATGGACATACATTGATCTGGCACAGCCAACTTTCTAGGTTTTTCAGAGAGAAAAAAACAAAAGAAGACATGATTGCTGCAATGACCAAACACATTAACGCCGTTGCAGGCAGATATGCTGGAAGAACATTTAGCTGGGATGTGGTCAATGAAGCAGTAGAAGGTGACGGTTCCCTTAGGAAGTCAGTATTTCTGGAAGTATTGGGAGAAGACTATCTGGCTTTGGCATTCAAACTTGCAGCAGCAGCTGACCCAAAAGCAGAATTGTACTACAACGACTATAGCATGACTGGTGTAGAAAAAAGAGAAGGTGTCATCAGAATGGTGAAAAAAATACAAGAAAGTGGTGCAAAAATTGATGGCATTGGTATGCAGGGCCACTGGGGATTGGAAAGTCCTACCCTTGAAGAAATTGAGACCAGCATCCTAGCCTACGCTGCACTTGGTGTAAAGGTTTCTATCACAGAACTTGACATCGATGTTTTACCAAATCCAAGAAACGTAAGTGGTGCTGATATCAGCCAAAGTGCGCAAAATACTGCAGCACTCAATCCGTACGTAAATGGTTTGCCAGATGAGATCAAAGCTGCTCAAGCCAAAAGATACAAAGATATTTTTGCTCTATTTCTCAAGCACAAATCCATCATCAGCAGAGTTACTGTGTGGGGTGTGAATGATGGTAATTCATGGAAGAATAATTTCCCTGCTCGTGGTCGTACCAATTATCCGCTTTTGTTTGACAGAGAAAACAAACCAAAGGAGGCTTACTATAGCATCTTGGAACTCAGGAAGAAATAGTATTTTTTTTACCTTATTCTGATCTAAGCTATATCAGCTTTTTGCTTTGCTTTTAAAATCGTTGCACTAATCAGAGCGACTAGTAAACCTAGGGCAAAACTTCTGAATAAGTGATCAAAATTACAAACAGTGGGTTTTTGTACATTTCTTTGAAATCAGCCATTTCTTTGGTTTTTGCTGCAAGATCACCCGGAGTACAGTTCTTCAATACAAAATTGGTGTAGACATCTATAAAGTCTGGTACAAAAAGATAATAATAGAACATCCAGACAATCACATAAAGCGTAGCAGCAACCAAAGCGATGAGTGCCCCCGTTTTGAATGCCTTACCGAAGGAAATAAAACCATCCAGATCTTTATTTCGATGATTTCTCACCCCGAAAAATATCAGTGAAAACATGGCCACCATTGCCGCATAACCCAAAAGATCATTTCCTTTGAAATGTGTATTTGCATACATCATGTTGACCATTACAATCATATTTGCACAAAGCGCCAAACCGACGATCAGTCCAAAAAGTAAAACATTTCTTTTCATTGCTTTTTTTATTTGATGAATCAAAACTAGCATGAGAAGCAAATTTTCACCTCATACTTAAGTACCATAAATTTACATTTGGAGCTTTTAGTACTTTGGTATGAAAACATTAAGCTATGATTCTCAAGGCTTTGGCTTTTCCTATAGCCTGCGTTCTACTTTTTACATCCATTTTTTGGTAGAGGTTAGAAACGTGCGTTTTGATCGTACTTAAGGATAGAAATAATTGTTCGGCTATTTCTGCATTGCTGTAGCCTTTTTCCATCAGTTGTAGAACCTCATATTCACGTGTACTCAGATCCAAAGCCAACAAAGCAGTTTCATTCAAAACAAATATTTCTGTTGAAGGTACAAAAACTTGCTTTTCAACAGTATTGATTATTACCTCAGTTTTGGTCATTTGGTTAGCAATCCAGAACCCCATAATGGTGAAGAGAAGTGCAACAAGACCAACATAAATTTCTATGGAATGGTCGAGTATCAAAAACTTCCATTGCAGCCATTTAAGCAGAAATATCAATATGGCCAATACAGCTCCGTATAGTATAATATGCTTGTTTGATCTAAAAAAGGACATGAACGCTTCGTTTGCTCAATGAGGCACCAAAATAGTAAATATCGGAAAAATGGCATACGATTTTTCTAATGTCTGAATTCGAAATGACAAAGCCCTAAGAATTTCAGTTCGCAGTAAGAAGAATGCTACCAAATCAATTTGGCAATCCACTAAGCAATGCCAAAATCCATTTCTTCACGAATAAGCCCTGTAGATTGTGGACTTCGGTTCGCAGTATGAAATATTCACAAAACACCTCATTCATAAAGATAAGGCTCCTTCTGATCAATCATCCTTCTGATATTCTCTAAAACTCGCCCCATATAAGTCTTCCAAAAAGTGTGAGCAAACAACCAATTCAATGGATGTAAAAGTGCCATATCAGCATGTAGGGTATAAGTATAATTAACCAAAATTTTTCCCGCTTCAATTTCCTTCGTTTCCCATTCGCCTACAAATTTTGAAAAACCCAACATCCAAGTCTGAAAATCACTTACCTCGATTTTCCAATATTTGTTTTCGACCCTTTCAATTACCTTATCCATTGAAGCAAGTCCACCTTTTTGGGTCATGGACTTCGCCACGAATACTTTTTTACTACTTCCTGGCTGACCCCAATTTTGGTCCTCAGTACAATAGATCACCTTCGGCATTAAACCAAAACCGGTATGAACTTTTGTGACATCGCATAACATGGGTGTTTTGAATGCTCGCTCCAAAGAACAGTGATAAATGGTGTATATTTTTACTTTATAAATCATCAACGAGGAGCTAAATTAATCTGCAAGAAATTTTTCAATGACGGGAATTGAAAATGTTTGTTCTTGTGCGCCAGGATTTAGCGTAGTGATCTCTCCAATATAAGCTCCGTGACCACCGGGCACAATTTCCAATAGACAAGCAGGTATTAGTTTAGACATTTCAACAACATGTTCCGTAGTTGCAACATCGTCTTCCCCGTTAATCAAAAGCACAGGAACCATGATTGCCATAATTTCTTCATCTGAAAATTCCTCAAAATTGAGCATTCTATTTGCACACTTTTCATACATGTTATGCAATTTTTCAT
>JAKQLF010000394.1 GCA_029567325.1 Bacteroidota bacterium
CTGAAAAATGTAAGATAAGACGCGATTTAGTCTTAAACCTGATGCATAATGCTGATCAAATAGACAAAGCTGCGCTTGATACATTGATAGTAAAGGACATTGATATGTCATTGTTTGACAGAAAAACACAGAGTGATGGACCAGCACCATATTTCAGAGCAGAACTGACCAAGTGGCTCAAATCACTTTTGGAAACACAAAACATCAAAAAAGCGGATGGCACTCCTTATAATATATATACGGATGGTCTAAAAGTCTATACTACGATTGATTTGAATTATCAAAAACATGCCGAAGCTGCTGTGGTCGAACATATGCGAAAAATCCAGAAAAAGTACTTTAGGATTTGGAAAAATATGGATCCATGGACATTTGAAGCAGATGATGCCCAAAAACAATTGAGAGCTGACATCTTAGAAGGACAAAACAAAGGGTCAGAAAGATATCTCAAGTTAAGAGAAAAAATGATAGCAAGCCAACTGGGAGATGTTGAGCAAAAATATGCTGGTCTTCCCATGTCAGATAATGTTATTAAAACACTGATCGCAATTTCTCAAAACAAAACTTCATGGAGAGAAGCCACAAATGCAAGTAAAATAGACATTTCTAACCAAGATAGATACCATAGATTATTAAATAGTGATCTATGGCAGCCACTAGTGACAGCATACGACAAACTGCAAAAAGTTTATCAAAAAGAATTCTCCACACCTATCAAAATGAAGATATTTGATTATGAAAAAGGTGGCGAAAAAGAAGTAGAAATGTCTCCTTTTGATTCTGTACGATACCATAAGATGATCATGCAAGCAGGTTTTCTAGTATTAGAATCCAATACTGGACATATTAAATCTTGGGTGGGCGGCATCGACCATAAATATTTTAAATTCGATCACGCTACAATGCGAAGATCTGTCGGTTCTACGATGAAGCCATTTGTATATACACAAGCCATTGCTGTACAAGGTATATCCCCATGTCAGGAATTTGATGATATCCAATATACAATTGC
>JAKQLF010000397.1 GCA_029567325.1 Bacteroidota bacterium
CGATCTGATTGGCTTCTTTTTGGTTGCCGCCGTTTTGGGTACTTTAATGCGCTTTATGTATCTGCAGGAAATTCTATTTTTGGAATATAAAAATGTGTTGCATGCCCATTCACACATTGCAATGCTTGGATGGGGTTTTACAGCTTTAGCAGGGGTTTTGGTGTTTGTTTTCATTCCAAATGTCGAGACGCGTAAAGTTTATCAAAACACCTTATATGCAAATCTATTTGCAGGTCTTGGAATGTTATTTTCATTTCTTTATCAGGGTTATGGAGCGATAAGTATTGCCTTCTGTACAGTTCATGTTTTTGTTGTTTATTATTTCTCCTGGTATTTTTTAAAGGATTTAAAAACAGTACCACCAACAATCGCAACCAAATTTGCTAAATGGGCTATCTATCTGATGGTAATTTCAACAATTGGCCTCTGGTCAATCGCCCCAATAAGTATGTTTCTGGGCAAACTACATCCTTTGTATTTTGCTTCTATTCAGTTTTTCTTACACATGCAGTTCAATGGATGGTTTACTTTCGGAATACTAGCCTTGCTATTTAAGCTTTCTGAAATGAATGGGCATGTAGTTCATTTACCAAAAGGCACTTTAACTCTACTATGGTTGTCCTTGATTTTCACTTATTCGTTGAGCATCACTTGGAGCACACCCATGGATATTTTATTCTACCTCAATTCAACTGGAGTAATATTACAAATAGTAGCTTTCTTACTGCTAGCCAAAGGCTTTTACAAAAGCGCTGATTTATTTTTTTCGACCGGTAGCCTTTCTAGCTGGATGTTGAGACTTGGCTTAATGAGTTTAGCACTGAAAGTCATTGTCCAAAGTGCTGTGGTTTTACCATTCATTGCAAAAGTATCCTATACAATAAGGAATTTTGTGATTGGCTTCATTCACTTGACCATGTTGGGTGCATTTAGCCTTAGTTTGATAGGAATTTTAATACATCTCGAACTTCTCCCTCGTGGAAGAATGGCATCCATGGGATATCGACTCATTGTGTTCGGATTTCTATCAACAGAGGCCGTTCTCTTTTTACAGGGCATATTACTTTGGGCAGGTAAAGGTTTTATAACTAACTATCATTCCATCATTTTCATTGCAACCGCTCTATTACCCATTGGATTATTGTCCGTGTTCATCGCTTCCTTAAAGTCCAAAAAACATTTAACTATCTAATTTTTAAAATATTCAATAATGAAAAAAATCAATTTCGTTTTAGTCGCTTTTGCCATCATTGGCTTTCTGCAAAGTTGCGGAGGCAATCCTGATTCTCAAGAAAAAACAACAGTTCCACCTGTTACAGAAACTCCAAAAGCAAGCCCAAATGGCATAGGTGAAGTGGAAACAGTGACACTCACTGATCCAATGGAAGAAAGTATGATTGTAAGTGGAAAAGCCATTTATGAAATGAAGTGCGCCGCTTGTCACAAACTCACCGATCAACGTGTTGTTGGCCCGGGTTGGGCTGGTGTAACCAATAGGCGTCGTCCAGAATGGGTCATGAATATGATCACCAATGTAGATGTCATGTTGGAAAAAGATCCTGTAGCTCAAAAGCTATTGGAAGAATGTTTGACCAGGATGCCAAACCAAGCCGTCTCAGTCGGTGACGCAAGGGCAATTTTGGAATTTATGCGCAAAAATGACATGGAAACAATTGGCGAAAAAGATGGGGCTACCAAGTAAACCGATTTCTCCAACCAAAATCAATCGATCAAATCAAAATCAATCGATCAAATCAAAATTTTTTAAAAATGAAAAAAATAATTTTTAATCCAATAATACTGTCACTGACCTTGGCCGTTTTGTTTGCCAATTGTGGTCAGAGAAAAAATGTAGGCAGCGTAGTCGAAGGAAATGCTGCAGAGCAAGCATATGTTGCTCCGGGTGAATACGATGAATTCTATGCATTCATGTCTGGAGGATTTAGTGGACAAATTACAGCCTATGGCCTTCCTTCTGGCAGGTTACTCCGTGAAATTCCAGTATTTTCAATGTATCCAGAAAATGGATTTGGATACAGTGAAGAGACCAAAGGTTTTTTCCAAACGTCTTATGGTGTAGTGCCTTGGGACGATTCCCACCACATTGAACTATCGCAAACCGATGGTGAATTTGACGGTCGCTGGTTATTTGTAAATGGAAACAATACACCTCGCATAGCCCGTATCGATTTAACCACTTTCGAAACTGTTGAAATTTTGGAAATTCCTGATGTTGCAGGTCTACACTGTGCGCCATTTGTGACCGAAAATTCTGAATATTTAGTGTCTGGAACAAGATTTAGCGTCCCAATTCCTCAAAAAGACGTTTCCATATCTAGCTTCAAAGAAAATTTTAAAGGCCTGATAAATTATGTTTCCATTGACCAAAAATCAGGTGAAATGAATTTGGCTTTTCAAATTTCTGTTCCAGGCTTTAATTATGATTTGGCTCGTAACGGTAAAGGGAAATCACACGGTTGGAGTTTTTTGACAACCTACAATTCAGAACAAGCATACACACTTCTGGAAGTAAATGCTTCTCAAAAAGACAAAGACTTGTTGGCAATTGTTAATTGGAAAAAAGCAGAAGAGTATTTAAAAGCGGGCAAAGGCAAAGAACGGAAAACGTCATACTACCATAATTTCATGGATGAAGCCACGGGTATTGTTACGCCAGAAGAAAAGACAAGTACAACCATTCTAGATCCAAAAGATTGCCCTGGCATGATATATTTTATCCCAGTTCCAAAATCTCCACATGGTTGCGATGTTGATCCCACAGGTGAATACATTGTCGGTAATGGTAAATTATCGGCCGATATGTCAATTTATTCTTTTGACAAATTGATGGCAGCCATTGAAAGTAAAAACTTTGCTGGTGATATCGATGGTATTCCAATCCTCAACTACGAAGCTGGTATTTACGGCATCTTACAAAAACCAGGATTGGGTCCTTTGCACACCGAATTTGATGGTAAGGGAAATGCATACACAACGTTTTTCATTTCGTCTGAGGTGGTAAAATGGAATGTGGAAAAGTTGGAAATTTTGGATCGCCAATCGACCTTTTATTCTCCTGGTCACCTGGTAATTCCTGGTGGTGAAACTCGCAAGCCTTATGGCAAATATCTGGTCGCAATGAATAAAATCACCAAAGATAGATATTTACCTACTGGACCAGAATTGGCTCACAGCGCACAGTTGTTTGACATCAGCGGCGATAAAATGAAGCTTATTTTAGACTTTCCAACTAAGGGTGAACCACACTACGCACAGTCAATTCCTGCTAGTAAAATTCAACCCAACTCAAAGAAATTTTATCCAATTGAAAAAAATACACACCCTTATGCGGCAAAAGGAGAAGGGCAAGCAAAAGTTGTGCGTGAAGGCAATGTGGTGCATGTTTACATGACTACAATAAGAAGTCACCTAGCTCCAGATAATATTGAAGGATTCAAAGTAGGAGATGAGGTTTATTTTCACGTCACCAATTTAGAGCAAGACTGGGATGTACCTCATGGATTTGCGATGCAAGGCGCAAATAATGCAGAGCTATTGGTCATGCCAGGACAAACTAGAACCTTGAAATGGGAACCAAAGAAAGTAGGAGTTTTTGCTTACTACTGTACAGACTTTTGTAGTGCCCTGCATCAGGAGATGTCTGGATATGCAAGGGTTTCTCCACGAAACTCTGATGTAAAACTCGTTTGGGGTCTCAATAACGAAAACCAAGACGAAGAAACACTTAGAGAGATGTTGAAAAAGAAAAGTAAGTAACATTTCAAATATAAGAAAAGCCATGGCGAGGATGGCCATGGCTTTTCTAAACCTAATTTAAAAAGTTAATATGATGAACAACCAAAGAACATCACAATGGATCATGTTGGTGGCAATAATCTTTTTGTCTGGGGTATTTTTATTTCCACTTTGGCAAATCACTTTGGATGCAGCTCAGTTCCCTGGTGGTTTACGCCTAAATGTTTGGATAAATAAATTTTCTGGTGACGAAGGTGAAGGAAATATCATTGCTAACATCAATATTCTAAATCATTACATTGGAATGAAATTTATTGAACCTGATGCCATTCCAGAGTTGAAATATTTTCCATATGTGATCTATTTGATGATGGCACTGGGTTTATTGACTATTTTTATTAATCGGCCAATAGGTTATTTATTATGGACAATACTTTTAAGTGTATTGGGTTTACTTGGTGTATATGATTTCTATTTGTGGATGTATGATTATGGCCATAATCTGGATCCAAATGCGCCCATAAAAGTGCCCGGTATGACTTATATGCCTCCACTCTTTGGAGAAAAAGATTTACTGAATTTTTATGTAAGTTCCTATCCTAGATTGGGGACTATCCTTCTTGGACTCTCGATTTTGCTATCATTCGCTGCATTTTGGATGCGTAATAAATTTAATAAAATGAAGCCACCACTTACTCAAACTTTGATTTTTGTAACCTTACTTTTAGCCTTTACTGCTTGCACTACAAGCAATGAAGCAGTGCCGATTAATTTTGGAAAAGACCAATGCGATTTTTGTAAGATGACCATCTCCAATCCGAAATTTGGCGCGGAACTCATCACAGACAAAGGACGCATTTTAAAATATGATGCAACGGAATGTATGGTCAATCATATACATAATGGTGCTCCAAAATACCAAAAATTATACGCAGTTCCATTCGATGAACCAAAGGAGCTGAAATCGGTGGAAAATTTGCATTTTTTAATTTCACCTGATTTTAGGAGTCCGATGGGTGCAAATTTATCTGCCTTTACTGCCAAAAATAAATTGGATGAAAAATACCATTCCCAATTAATTGATTGGCCAATATTATTAAAATCACTCATAGAAAGGTCTTAAAAATGCTGACTCGCTCGGGTATGATTGCCCTTATACTTTTCTTCCATTGTAGTCTGGGAGCCAATACCATAACAGTAGGCAAAAATCTTTCTGTGAAGTCAATTGCTCAGGCGCTGACTTTGGTCAAAAATGGAGATAGTATTTTGGTCAAAAAAGGTACTTATCATGAAAAAACATTAATGATCAAACAATCCATAACACTTTTTACAAAGGAAAGTGCAAAAATTGATGCACAAGGAGTGGCCAATGATCTACTTGTCATTTTTGCAGATAATGTCAGAATCAAAGGTTTTCAATTCGTTAATGTTGGAGTAAGCTTTTTGAAAGAGGCAGCAGCCATTCGATTGGTACATTGCAAAAATGTTATTGTAGAAAATAATAAAATTGACTCTTGCTTTTTTGGTATTTATATAGAACAGGCCAAAAACTCCATAATTTCAGACAACCAAATTAGAGGTGCATTTAAAGATGAAGCATCTGCTGGAAATGCCATTCACGCTTGGAAAGGAAAAGCTTTATCCATCTGCAACAACTTTATAACAGGCCATAGAGACGGAATTTATTTTGAGTTTGTCAATAACAGTTTTATTGAAAATAACAAAAGTCAATACAATCTTCGGTATGGTTTGCATTTCATGTTTTCCAATGATGATGGTTATGAAAACAACATTTTCCAAGACAATGGAGCTGGTGTAGCTGTGATGTTTTCTAGAAATATCATCATGAGAAATAATCAGTTTATACACAATTGGGGCGGAGCATCCTATGGCTTATTATTGAAAGAAATAAGCGACGGAAGTATTGACAAAAACCAATTTATTGAAAATACCATTGGCATAATGGCAGAAGGAGCCAACCGATTGACCATTTCAAATAATAAATTCATGCTCAATGGAACTGCCATGGACATCAAAGGCAATTGTTTAGATAATAAAATCATACAAAACGATTTTGTTGCCAACACTTTTGAAGTGGTTACAAACTCAAAACAAAACAATAATTTCTTCAATGAAAACTACTGGAGTAATTATAGCGGTTATGACCTCAATCGAGACAGCTTTGGGGATATTGCTTATCGCCCTGTCAATTTGTTTGCCAAAATAACCAATGAAGTACCTTCCGCAACATTTTTGTTGCACAGTCCTTTTGTGAGATTGATGGAAATTGGTGAAAAGATATTTCCTCAATTCATTCCTCAATCGTTGATGGACAAGCGACCAAAAATTAAACCTTACGCTGATGATTAGTATTCAAAATATTTCAAAAAAATATGGTCTGCAACAAGTTTTGGACAAAGTGAATCTTGAATTTACTGGCGGCCAAAGTATTGCACTTATTGGACCAAACGGCTCTGGAAAAACTACTTTAATAAAGTTAATTTTAGGATTGGTCCTAGCCGATCAAGGCCAAATCAATGTTCAAAATTGCGACATAAGCCTTGGACCAGATTATCGGAAAATAATCGGATATATGCCGCAGTTGAGCAGATTTCCTGAGCAAATGAAAGTAGGTCAATTATTTTCACTCATCAAAAAAATACGTTCGGACATTGCTCAAAATGAATACGATCTTTCTCTTTACAATGACTTTGGTATTGCAAAAATGGAAGGTAAATCCCTTGGAGCATTATCAGGTGGTATGAAGCAACAAGTAAGTGCCGCTTTAGCATTTTTATTCCGACCTGAAATCATCATATTGGACGAACCAACCGCAGGTTTAGACCCAATATCTAATTCAATACTAAAAGATAAAGTCAATGAAGCACGCGCACAAAATTGTTTGCTGATTACAACTTCTCACATTTTAAACGATTTGGAAGAAATGTGCAATCATGTTGTCTACTTGATGGATGGAAAAATTGTTTTGAATGAAGAAATGACATCCATTGCAAAAACGACAGGTGAGGCAAAATTGAATAAAATGGTGATAAAATTCTTACAAAACAGATAATATAACTACATGCAAAATATAAGTTACAGTATAGCATCAGATTTGTTGAAAAATAAAGCCATTTTCATTTACGGTTCACTACTAGCCGTATTGGGTTGGGGCATGTTTCTCATTGAAAGTCAGCCAGAAAAGACAATACTTGCATTATTGCAAATAACACTCATTGTTGTCCCATTGATGACTGGTATTTTTGCAACTATTTATTATTACAACTCCGCTGAATTTGTACAATTATTGCTCATACAACCCCTGAGAAGAAGCAGTATTATCTGGGGAATATTTGCCGGCTTAACGAGTGGTTTTGTTTTATCATTTCTTGTTGGTATTGGCTTGCCACTTTTGCTTTTTTATCCTACGACCGCTAGCATTCACCTGATTCTTTCAGGCATTTTTTTAAGTGTGATTTTCACAGGTCTAGCCCTTTTAGTGAGCACCCACCAACAAGACAAGGCCCGAAGTATTGGATTTGTACTTCTGCTTTGGATATTCTTTACCTTTATTTTTGACGGTATTTTATTATGGACAATGTATCAACTCGCAGACTACCCCATAGAGAAAAGTATTTTATTTGTTACTTTTCTGAATCCGGTTTCTGTAGCCCGAACTCTAGTCGTCATGCAAACAGAGGCAGCTGCCTTACTTGGACTTTCAGGAGCAATTTTCCAAGACTTCTTTGGTAGTTTGAAAGGAAGTTTTATTGCCATCCTCGCTTTGATTATATGGGGTGTGATACCTTACTTGTTTATAAAACGAAAATTTTTAACTCGAGATTTTTAATACCAGCACTTAATAAAGCGCTATCCAAATGGTCATTCTATTTTCCGATTAGAAAACAAGATCGCAGTTTTTTAAAGGAATGATTTAAATCATTAGAATGGTTATAAAAAATAGTTTACTTTTGTTAGTGAATGTTCACTAACTTAAAAATAAACAAATGAATGGTAAAAATAACATCGCAGTAGGTTTTCTAACAATGGGCCTATTCATGGCTTATGGGTTCTTGTTGATATATCTCAGAGACTTTGCGCCTGGAAAGGAAGAGTGGATTAATTCTTATAGTTTTGGTAAACATTTTGAAAGTAGGCTAGCCCACGTGCATGGCAATTTATTTGCTTTTTTAAATATTCTTATAGGTTATTTACTTATACACTTCAGAGATAAAATAAAAAATGTTGCAGCTATTTCTTGGCTATCACTAGTAGGCATTTTGATGCCCCTGGGCATTTTAGCAGAAATTTACTTGGGCTTGTCACCTATCTTTGTTTTGATTGGAGCTTTGGCCATGACAACATCCGTTGTGTGGTTGGGAATAACTTTCTTTCAACTAAAATTGAGCAATTCACAAGTTTAAATCAATGCACCAAATAGAAACCATATCTGGCAGACAATTGGAAATTATTGAAGCAGCGGGAAAAATCCTTACCGCTTCAGGAGTTAGTGGTTTGACCATCAAGAATTTAGCAAAGGAGATGAACTTTTCTGAAAGCGCTATTTATAGGCATTTTCCAAGTAAAGAAGCAATCATTATAGCCATGCTTAATTATTTAGCCGTGAACATGGATGTGCGTTATCACAAAGCTCTCAAGGACATTGAATCACCTATAGAAAGGTTTACCACATTATTTCAAAATCAATTTTCCTTTTTTAAGGCAAACCCCTACTTTGTAGTAGCTGTATTTTCAGATGGATTGATGGAAGAAAGTCAAGGAATCAATGAAACTATCTTTAAAATTATGACAATAAAAATGAAACACTTGACGCCAATTGTCTATGATGGGCAACAAAAAGAAGTTTTCATAAATACCATTACTCCTGAAGCACTCACTCATATCATTATGGGGTCTGTCAGATTACTCATGTTTAAATGGCGCATTGCACATTTTAATTTTGACATCGAAAACGAGGGCAACAACCTTATTCAATCTTTATTAAGCATCATTAAAAAATAAGCAAATGAAATCTACTATCAATCCGCTATTCCTTTTATTATTGGCAGTTTTTACTTTTAGTTGTAAAAATCAAAACATACATGAAGGACATGATAACAATTCGACCGCAGAGGTTGAAGAAGCAAATATTCAAGCGATTAACTTGAATAATGGCGAAAAATGGGCTGTTAATGAAGAAATGAAACCCTTCATTTCGGATTCAGAAAAAATTCTAAATGAATTCATAGACAAAAAATCAACTGACTATATAGCTTTGGCTGCACAACTCAAAGAGAAAAATTCTGGCCTCGTCAAAAGCTGTACCATGCAAGGTGCAAGTCATGATGAACTACATAAATGGCTACATCCACATATGGAACTAATTGAATCTCTAGCAAACGCTGGTGATTTGGAGGCAGCATCCATAACCATTGATGAATTGAAAGACTCGTTTGTAACTTATAATCAATTTTTCCAATGAGATTTCAATCCCTTGCATAAGTAGGGCTAGATAGCATTTAAAAATAAAATTTATTTTAATACAAAAAAGTAGAAACGCAAGATTTTATGTGTTCAAAGATTTTGGTTCAGTGGGAATTCAGCTATTCCCTTTTCCCTTTCCGTTCAGTGGCTCTCCGATTTCAATAATTTCAAAAAGGCAAATTTTCTTTCAAAAGCCTGGTGTCCCGTGGCTCGAAGCTCGGGGCATTCCACAATGGGGTTTCAAAAGGGCAAAATGTCGGTTTTTGAGTTCCATCATTCTTTATTCAAGCTTTGGAAGGCAGGATAAATCCAGGTTATAAAGGTCCACTGACTTGCTCAATATGTGGTGTCAATCTTTATTCGAGCTGAGGAAGGCAGTATAAATCCAGCCTTTACAAATCAGACTAGGATTGATACCCTGGCAAAATAAATGGGTCAAGGCGGCGCCTCCGGCATTATAGAACCATAGGTTCGAATCATGTATTAACTATGGATTTCAATCCATGGGCTTTGTGAGAAAATGACTTGGAGTTCCAGCGGAACGGCACATATAACTTTTGGCAAGATCTCGGGGCGATACTTTAATCGTTCCTATAGTCCTTTAAATATGGTTTTGCTTTCATCCCCATCTGAATTAAACATTACAAGGATTTCTCAGCCCGCCGAAAACTCAGCTTAACCGATCGCTGAAAACTGACCTCTGACTGCTGATAACCGACTTCTTCCCAACAAATGCAAGGATTTTACTGTAAAATGCTCATTTTTTACTACCCAAAAACTCCCTACCCTCCCGTTCTTTGAGATATCCAAATAATATTTCATTAGTATAGGGTTATATAATTTTCATTGATCTCACTAACACATGAGTCAGGCCAAAAAAGGCTGACTTGCGTGATTAAATAAATTTTCGAAACTACATTAATACATAATACAATATCATGAAACTGACATCCATTCAACAGCAATTTACAAAAGCTTTCAAAATTGGTAGTACCCTATTTCTTACAGCCATTGCTATTTGTTTACTTCATTTCGAATCAACAGCTCAGGCAACCTTGAGTATACAAGGAATTCTCAAAAAATCAAATGGTGTTGCACTCGAAGATGGTGCTTATAAACTTACCTTTAGAATTTATCCAGCTGGCTCACCACCAAGTACTTCAGGTGCTTTATGGACAGAAGAAATTCCGGATGTGGATTTAAATGGTGGAATTTATAGCGTGATATTAGGTAAAATTACGCCACTAGGCTTGACATTTAGCGATGTTTATGAGCTTGGTGTACAAGTAGAATCTTCACCAGAGATGTCCCCAAGATTAGAACTGACCTCCGCTCCATATGCCTTGGCATTAAGAGGAACAACCAATCAATTTCCAAGTTCAGGTTTGGTACTTGCTGATAACTTGAGAGTAGCAGAAGGAGTGCTAGCAAGAGCGGGAGCACCAGGCTTATCTGGTGTAAACAAAAATGGGTATGGCATGATAGGAAATAATGATACTGGAGTTTTCTCAACGGCGTATGGTAAAGTTTCTCTTTTTGCAAGTAATGTTGAGACATTGGAAGCGACACCAAGTGGCATCACTATATTTGGTGCTGCTGAAGTAAATGGACACGTTGGTTCTAATAGTCTAAACTTATATAATAACACTGGAATCAATTATTCAACCTCTCAAGGTAGTTTCAAAGACTGGAGGCTTGTTGATGTAGACGATATTAGTACCTTGGACGGTTGGCAACAGTATGGCGACAACAATGGTTCTTTAGGTTGGACCAGCTCAAACGCATCAAATCCTTGTACTTGTGGTGAAGAAGGTAGTGCATCCGGAGTTTTTCTGAATCCTTTTTTGATGGTATCAGATAGAAACAATGTACTTAAGAAGCAATTTAATATTGCTGGTAACTATACACAAATTAAAGTCAAGTTTAGATACGTTGCTATAGACTCTTGGGATTTTAATCAAGACTACGGATTTGCTGGGTTTGCCTCGGATGTTTCAGGTACCAATTTTAAAGTGGCTTGGTATGAAAACTTAACCAACATGTTAGCTTCTCCTAAGTTGCATAATGCAGTAGGTACTTCACAGTTTAGAGGCAATGTTAACCTACCTGATTTTTGGCGTGAAGTAGAAATTACAGGAAGAAGAAACGGTAATTCCAATACTTTTTGGGTATTTATCGGAGCGGCAATGGAGGGTGATCTAGATGAATTATTTGGCGCTGGTCCTTTTGAAGTTTGGGTAAAATAGTCCTTTCTCAAACATGGGAGGCTTATCAAAAATTTATCTGGATTATTTCATTATCACTTCACAATTGATTTAACATGCAAGTCAAATATAAACTTCTTATTCTAGCCATATGCATAAGTCTGTCATCCATTATCTCAGCTCAAGATGTATGTAATCCAACTATTGCTGTAGATACAGGTGCCTATGAAGGTGTAGCGATTTTTAACTATGGCAGCAAATCAAAAATCAAAAATCAAAAATATCAATCCGCTCTGGCGGTTGGGCAAGTGTTCATAGGCTATATGGATAATTCTAGCTTTAATTCCAATGTTGGTTTTTATGGTAGATATCTTTTACCACCTTTTGCTTTGCAAGTAAAAGCTACCCAAGGTGACCTGCTGGACAGAATACAACTTTCATGGGAAATAGATGCACTAGGTCCATCACCCAATGAAGGCTTTAACATCTATAGAGATGGTATTTTCCTATCGACTGTTGGTCCAAACATCAGAAACTACAATGATTTCAACGTCATCGCTGGTGTTGCATATACTTATTCAGTTAGAGGGCTTAATGCTTATGGTGAAGGTGCTGAGAGTTATGCACTGGGATTTCAAGTACCCAATGGTGTGGTAACGGGTTGGATCAGAACTCAAAGTGGTAGTCCTGTGCCCGATGCAATTGTGACATTGATGCCCATGCAGGGTTTTTCTGCTAAGTTTGGTGGTCAAGATAAAGCAACTGCTGCTGTAGAAGGAGATAGCACATTTATCCCAACAAATCACGATTGGTCCATGTCTTTTTGGATCAAAACCGACAGTGCAACTGCCAATGCTGGAGTGATCAGTGTGGGCGAAATTCTTTTGTACGTCCGAGCAAAAAACAGTGCTTCAGGAAATGAAGGCATTGAAGTTGCCAACTTGCCAAGTGGCCCGGCTTTTTTATCTGCGGAATTTGAAGACACCATTCAAAACTCCTGGAATCATGTCACTCTTACATTTGAGGACGCCACTGGATTGATGAAACTTTATGTCAATGGCATGCTCATCAATCAAGCGCCATTCAATGATAATCCTACACTCGGAGAAGGTATCACAACGGAAACTTTTTTTAAGGTAGGTAATAACGGAAATTCCGGTGAATGGGCCGGCAGGCTGGATGAGTTGAGAATTTATAATATTTTATTGGGAGAACTGGATCTGCCAGAAATCATCCACGGAACCGCTTCTTCCCAAACCAAGGGACTTACCTATTACTGGAAAATGGATGAAGAATTAGGAGATAAATCCTATGACCTCAAAAACAGGATCAAACTTTTCTTTTGTGGAGCGACATTTGATGCCGATAGACCACCAGTAAGAACAGCAGGTAAAACCAATGAAGATGGATATTATCGGATTGAATCAGCCTCTTATGGCACTGGTACTACTTTTTTAGCAGAACCCTCAAAGAATTTTTATTTGCATAAATCTGTGAAATTCAACAGATCACAAAGCAGTCATATTTCTATTCCTGATTTTCCAATTCCTCGCAAATCTACGATAGAACTTTGGGTCAACAATGCTGGTTCAACGGGCATTCAAACCATTGTGAGCAAAAAATCTGCAAGTAATGATTTTAAAGTTTTTCTGGAACCATCGGGCATCAACCAAACGCTGAAAGTTACACTCAATGGAACCACACAAGCCTTTGGTTTACTAGGCAATGGATTTCAGCATCTTGCCATCACTATTGACAGTACCACCAATGTCGTGCAAGTATTTAAAAATGGCATTTCGGTTGGTTCGCAGACCTTCAGTGGCAATTTAGGAAATCTTTCAAATGAAGATAACCCTTGGCTATTAGGCGCTTATGATAATGGCTTGGGCCTTGTGGATTATTACAATGGTCTCATTGATGAATTTTCCATCTACGACACCATAGTTTCACCTACATTGATCAACGATCATTATCTTAATTCCCGAGATATGCAGGAAAGGGGATTGTATATTTATTTCCCGATGGATGAAGGTGCAGGAGATGTCATCTCCAATGTTGGATCTTACTTTCTTTCCAACGGAACTTTGATCAACAGTGAATGGACGTCTTTTGCTGCGAATCAAATAGAAGAACCTCATATTTTCAGCCCTAAAACGAGACAGGTAACGCTCAACCCAAGTGTGACTTCCGTAGATCAGGTAGACTTCACAGACAGGTCAACCATCGCAGTTTCGGGTTTTGTGAGATATAAAGATACCGATTGTTTTGCACCCAATATTGAAATCCTAGTAAACAATAAACCATTCAGCCCAAGGATATTTACCGATTCTTTAGGCAAATTTTTAGTTGACTTTGACCCTGGTTTTACAGGAGAGTTAACACCTGTTTTTGAAGATCATACCTTCCTTCCTGCAAAATGGAAAGTCACCAACGTCAACACACCCATTGCAGGGCTATTGTTTACAGACCAAAAACAAAGAACACTCTCTGGACAAGTTGCCGGCAATAACATTTGCAAAAAATCAATCATTGAATCCGACGAAACTGTCAGGGTAAAAGTTGCATCTGTCGATGGCTGTTTTGAACGATTGATCGAAATCGAAGAGCAGGACGGTAAATTTATCATTCCTAATCTTCCACCACTCCAAAAAATGACCGTGACCGTCACACACCCCAACCCCATTTATAAGAAAAAATTGGATGATCTTGGAGGTGCTACCGTTGATTTAACCACTAAAGATGATACTTTAGAATTTATAGTTTTTGTAGAACCACAAATTGAAATAGTAAGCGGTTTGGAACCTTTCTCACCTACTTGTCCGGAAATTGTTTTGGACCAATATGAAAGGAAAGAACTTGGTATAAAATTAAAAGAACAATATGTGGAAACAAGTGAAGATGATGGCGTTTGTTACATCGATACCGCCAAAATTCGCATCATCAATGGTTTTGCTGATGAAACCAAAGATACGACTTTGAGCAATGGATTTCTTTTATACAAATATATTGTGGGAAGTCCAAACCCATCACCACCCTACCTCAAAACGCTGCAGATAATCAGCACTACTTTACAGGACAACACTGGGCAAATAACAGCGCAAGCTTTGGTGACAGGTATTTTTAATAAACTCCCAGCATTTACTACCCAATTACCAGAAACGCCTACAATGGTCTTACACGATCCTCCAGGTGATGGTAGTTATGCTTTTATAGAAAAAGGACAAAAAATATGTCAAACGGTGAGTATTAGCTCTGAATTTGAAGGCGGACAAAGTTTGAAAATTGCCTTTGACTTTGGAATCGAATCGGCTATAACCGCATTTTTCGGAATTCCGGAACTTACAGTTGAGACTGAAATTGGACCTACTTTCACCTTAGAGACCAACATTAAAAAAGCATCTGAAAGTTCACTGGAATATTGCAATACATTAAATCAGCGACTTTCTACAAGTGATGAAGATTTGGTGGTTGGCGTTGCAGGTGGTGACGTATTCATGGGTGGAGGACTAAACATCAACTTTAGTCTGGCCGATGTAGTATATTTTGACACCACAATTTGTACTGCTTTTGATACGGTAACCGCTGTTGTTCAGCCTGGGAAATATGGCACTACATTTTTATATTCAGAATTTCAAATTAGGAATTCTGTAATTCCAAACCTCAGCAGACTGCTTGGTTTAGCTACTGACACAGCTGAAATAACTATATTTAATAATTCTATTGCTCGTTGGAATAAAATTTTGAGCGATAATGATCTTAAAAAAGTTGAGAGCAAAGTACTAAAAAACATCAGTTTTGACGCTGGTGCCTCTTATGAATATACTGAAACTATAGATTCCACCTCATCTGCAGGAAGCAGTAGTGGTGGAAGCATTAAAGCTGATCAAGAATTTAAAACTTCTGTTAAAGTACAGGGCATTGGACCATCCATAGAATCAAAAATTTCAATTTCTGATGTAACTTCAAAATCCACAAGCAACTCCAATGCAAATGGAATCACCACTGGTTATGTCTTTAAAGATAATGATCCATTAGATGCATTTTCGGTAGACGTATCCATTGATAGCGTTTACAAAACGCCAATTTTTAAAATAAAAGCAGGCCAAAGTAGTTGTCCTTGGGAACCGGGAACTGCCAATCGGGAACACCCCAATCTTCAAATAGCTGAAGGTTCACAATTCACCCAGGTAGATGTACCAGCAAATAACCCGGCAGTCTTTCAGCTCAATCTTGGGAATCTCAGCGCTACCAACGAAGACTGGACTTATGGATTTACTTCCATTGCAGCCAATAATCCCCATGGAGCCATAATAAAGCTCAATGGTCAACCACTCAATTATTCACAAAAATTCATTGTACCTTATGGTACCTCGCAATTGGTTACCCTGACAGTAGAAAAAGGTCCGACAGAATATAAATATGATAGTTTACTGGTAGCCATGTATTCAGAATGTGAATATGAAAGAAACCTTGCACTTTCTTTGCCTTTGCAAGGAGATGAAAAGTTCTTTTCTCCAGTTTACTTGAGTGCTTACTTTATTCGCCCTTGCAGTGAAGTGGTTATCAATTCACCGGAGCAAAATTGGGTGGTTTTTCCAAATGCTTTGAATGGCGATACTTTGCCCATTACTGTTTCTGGATACAATCAAGACCCCAATTTCAAATTGATCCGGATGCAATATAGACGAAGTAATGGTGACGGCAGTTGGATCAATATCCCTGGGGTTTCTGAAAAATACAATCCTCATTGGTCAGGTAGAGATAGTATACCATTTCCATATGACACACTAGATAAGCGCAATTATGACATTTTTGAATTCAATACTGCTAGCTTCGTAGATGGCGAATATGAAATCAGAGCATTGACAGAATGTTCGGGTGATGCTTTTGATAAACCTGGCTACTCTCAAATCATCAAAGGTAAAATTGATCGTAGTCCTCCGGCTTTGGTTGGAGTTCCGCAGCCTTCAGATGGGGTTTTTCATGTCGGTGATGAAATTTCATTTACATTCAATCAAGAAATAAATTGTCAAAAATTTATGAGCCAATTGGTTGGTAGTGCAAGTTTAAAACCAAGTGGTACAAACACACTACTCTCTATTGAACGACAATGTTTTGAAAATAAAATCACTCTAATTCCAAACTTACTTAATGCCCAGTTTGAAAACAAAATACTAAGAGCTGACCTATTCAACATTGAAGATCTCACCGGGAATACCAATGCAAATGTAAATTGGGAATTCTACGTCGACAGAAATGAATTGGCTTGGCTTACAGACAGCATAGAAGTGGTAAAATTTGTAGATGAAACCAAAACAATTTCTGCAAAAATCCACAATCGCGGCGGTTATCCAGTGCCTTTCTCTATCCTCAATGTGCCAGAATGGTTACACGTATTCCCTAATAAAGGAACCCTTGTTGCAAATGAAATTGAGGAAATCCAATTTACTGTAAAAAATGATTTGGATTTGGGTGAGGTTGCAAATAATATCATCCTGAGGACAGAAACAGGTGTCAATCCATTTTTCATGGGCGGAGATGAGCCATTGAATGTCAAGGCAAGAAACCTTTGCAGACCAGAAACATGGGTGCTCAATCACGACGGATTCAACACAGCGGATTATAGTTTTTCTATGAATTTCGTAGTGCAATTGGATATTGAAGGCGTGATGTCAGTGGATGAAAATGACATTGTTGGAGCCTACGTTGATGGCCAGCTCCGAGGTATTGCGAAAATAGAATACCAACCAACGCTCAATAAATATCTTGCATTCCTTACAGTGTACAGCGATAGCTTAGCTAATGAGCAGATCAAATTCCAGATTTGGGACGCATCTGATTGTAAGTTGTATGCCTATGCGGTGGAGACATTTCCGTTTTTGCCAGATGACATAAAAGGCACTGTTTCAAATTGCATTGTGCTTCATACCAACACAACATTGTTGCGAAAAATATTTATTCACGAAGGTTGGAACTGGATATCCATGAACCTCAATTTGCAACCCAATAGCATCAATGCGGGGCTAGCGTCATTGAGTAGTCCTACAGGTGCATTGATCAAAAATCAAACGGTGTTTAGTGGTTACTCAGATACCACCTCTTCCTGGTTGGGAACACTTACTGCTTTAGTTCCTACGAGTTTGTACCAATACCATTCAATTTCAAAAGATTCTCTTTCTGTAGTTGGCCTTTATGTAGACCCTACAGCAACGCACATGCCAGTGGATACTGGATGGAACTGGATTGGATACCTACCTACACAAGCGCTATCTGTTGATGATGCATTGACAACTATTCCTGCTACAACTGGAGACATCATCAAGAGTCAATTGCAATTTGCACAATACCTGAGTGGCGTGGGCTGGATAGGTAATCTCAAATCTTTGAATGCTCCAAATGGATACTTGTTGAAGTTACAAAATGCAGCTACTCTTACCTATCCTGATCCACTTGACCTTAGAGGTAGAAATGAAACTTCCAAAAGGAATTTGATAGAAAACAATCTTACTGGTTTGACAGATGTAGTAAGTACCTCCCCAGAAAACATGCCTTTTGCCAAATGGGAAGTAGATCCCAAAAAGTTTGAGCATAATATGAATGTCATCGCCGTTGTTGTGGAAAGCAATGGCACTCAAAACAGGCTCCAAGACGGAGACGAGGTTGCGGCATTTGTAAATGGCGAAGTAAGAGGCAGTGGCAAAGCCCTCCACATCCCAGCTCTGAATGCTTACATGATCTTCATGACTGTTTATTCCAATGTGGATGGCGAAAAATTGTCATTCAAATATTTTGATGCTTCTTTGAATATGGAAATGGATGTCGTCGAACAAATGGACTTTAAAATTAACAGCATCGTTGGCAAAGTGGATCGACCTCAAGAATTACACTTGAGTGAAACTACCTCATCAAAGGATTTTGATGCAGACAGGAACATTGAATTGTATCCAAACCCATTCACCAATCAGCTTCAAATTCATTACACAGCGGCTAAATCGGAGGATATATTATTGTCTATAAAAGATGTCCACGGCAAAACAGTTGACAACAGGTATTTAAAAGCTAAATCGGGATTGAATAATTATGACTGGCAACCAGTAAGAACATTGACTGGCGGAGTTTATTTTATTTCAATTGCAAGCAAAGAAGGTACTTTTAGTCAAAAGGTATTGTATTTAAAATAGAAACAAACTACTGATTTTGAATATGATGACTTTTAAATTACCAGGAATACAGCAACTATAATGATATCAATAAATATCGTGTCACCTTATAACATGGAGCGCTTGATTTTTCGAGCCTTCATGTTATTTGTTGCCTTTACAGCAGTATTGTCTTCGAATGTTTATTCGCAAAATCCAAATTGGGCAGCACCTGTTGGATCAAATTTTCAATTTTCAGCGAATGTCATTGCCGTTGTGCATTTATCGGATGTTAGGTCTAATAATGCTGAAGATGTTATAGCTGTATTTGACAATGAATCTATAAGGGGTAAAGGAAGTGCGGTTGCAATAGGTAATGGCCAAATATTACATTTTCTTACTGTTTATTCCAATCAAGCATCAGATACTTTTGCGCTAAAGGTCTACCATAAAGGAACAGACCAAGTTTATGAAGTGCTACAGCCATTTATTTTTCAGTCACAAAGTATTGTAGGAAGAGTGGACAATCCCGCAGTCATCAATATTTATCCCGATAATACCGCCCCATTTTATTTACTCCCTGTATTACCTCAAACACAGTTGCAAGGATATGCTTTTGATACGATTGAAATGCTCAATTATCTTGTCAATCCCAATAATTTAGCCATAGAATGGTCATTTATTCCCAATGTAAATTTAACTGTCGGATTTATTGGTAGCAAATTGCATGTGATGGCCGTGAACGGATTTACAGGTCAAACTGGCTTAACTGTTAGGGTTTCGCAACCTAGTTTTTTCAATCGCGAAAAAAGATATTTGGAGACTGATAGATCTGGCCCTATTCCGCCATCAGAAACGACTATTTTATTTAATGTGACGCCCGTCTATGATGCACCCCTTTGGCAACCTACAATACCAAGTCAGGGCATCATCACGGGATCACAGTTTGATTCAATCCCTTTACACGACTTTGAGAACCAATTTGATGGACCAGCCATCCTGTACGATTATGTGCCCGTGATCGAGGAAAACATTCCAAATGAAGCAATTCCAAATTGGCAGGTCACTCAGAGTTTTGGTACAACGATGACTGTAATCGGCCAGCTCGATTATACGCCAAAATACCAATTCCATCACGAAGATGATGTCCTTGCAGCCTTTGTTGGAAATGAAATAAGAGGAATAGCCTCCAGAAATGTTGAAAATGGTTTGTTTTACCTATCCATTGGCGGATCTCCCACCTTAAATGATACCATTGATTTGAAATTATACAGTGGAGCAATGAAAAGGGTGCTGGATTTAGATAGTGTGCTGGTATTCAAATCATTTGAAAGAATAGGCACAGCTCAAATGCCAAGAATATTTGAATTCGCCCCGATTGTGCCAATTGTACCTACTTCACCCGTCAACAATGGTATTTACGCCATGCCTGTAAATATCTTAAAACCAATGTTTATAGGGTCAGTAAGTTTTAATTTCATTGCTCTTGATCCTGCATACCCTCAATTTTTGAAAGACGAAACGATTGCAACTTTTTGTATTGCCGCTGATTCGGCAGGCTTATCCATTTATTACCAAGATGCAGACGGTGATGGGCTAGGTAATCCACTTGTCAGCATTTATAATTGTATACAACCTGCAGGATATGTAACCAATGATGATGATTGTGATGATAATCCTTCCGGCACTTCGACTATTTCAATCAATGTTTTGGAAAATTCTGGTATTGCCAATGACGGCGTAATTTGTGAGTCTGCCATGGTAACTTTGAGCGTGAATCAAACTGCAGTGGCATACCAGTGGAGTTCAGGTCAAACCACTCAAAGTATAGAAGTTAACCCAACTGAAACAACCATTTTTACCGTCAGTGTTACTTATCTGTCGGGATGTTCCGATGTGATCTCAGATACCATTGGATTGGAAGGAAAAGTAGTGAAAAATAGCGCTAACGATGGTTTCAATTCATTGCGAAGTGTGCTTGGGTGTATCAATGAAAATGATACCATCACTTACGATCTTCCAATGTCACAAATTACAATACTCACAGAATCAATAAATATCAATAAAAATGTCACGATCTTGGGCACAATCCCAATAAGACCTCATATATTTATCGATTTTAATACAGCACTGAATGGTTTGATTATAGGAGCCAATAAAAAACTCATTATCAACAATGTTGACATAGGAGCAATTGGGCAAACCAACCAAGCGATATTGTCAGGTACAGGCACATTAGAAATAAACGGTATTACAAATATTACAAGTCCTTAAGTTTAAACATAAAACTTGATAAACTTTTGATTGTAAAGCAATTATTGACCAAAACGAACTGCATTTTGCAAACCAACATAAAGATATTAATACTGATTTTACCTTTGTTATTGGGAATGGTAAAAGGAAATGCACAAGCACATCTCATCAAAGGAGAATCAATCTACGATTTACCTCCGTTGGAACCACCAGGCATAAAATCTCTGCCAGATAGACCAACATCAGGTGTTCAAACATCAAGATCTGTCATGATGGGACCCATTTTATACGATCAAAGTGAATTGACCAATTTCGCAGGACAAGGAGCAATGGGAGCCGACGTCAGCGCTACAACAGGACAACTATTTGGGGTTTTTAATGACATCACTTCAAACTTAATATTGGCAGATGAATTCACGGTACCTCCTGGGGAATTGTGGATCGTAGATTCCATCATTGTTTTTCATTATCAAACTGGAAGCACGCTTACTTCCACCATCAATGATATTCGCTTGCAAGTACGTCAAGGCAATTTGCCAGGTATTGGACCCATCGTTTTTGGTGACCTTTCTACCAATAGATTAGCAAATTCATATTTTTCTGGCATCTATAGGACTCGGCCAATTGATTTGGTCAATGTGGAGCGACCAATCATGCGATCTAGGGTAAATACTAATGTTTTATCATTATCTAGTGGCACTTATGTAGTTGAATATTTAGCTGGAGGAACACTTGCGAATGGCCCTTCGAGCCCATTAAGGACAACTTCTACTACTCATATTCCTACAGGCAATGGCTTTCAATTCAATATGACTTGGAATAATATTTTTGAATTGGATGCAAATGGCAATGACCCACAAGCCAAAGGCACAGTCTTTATGGTTTATGGTGTAAATTGTACCCCGCCCAATGCAACATTTACCGCTAGTGCATCTACCTGTACAGGAAACGTAGAAAATAATAACGGGACCATTGCCATTACCACACAAAGTAATGTTACACATTTTGGAGTAAGCACTTCAGGGGCTATGAGTTACAACGGTCCAACAACCATAGGCACAGCCAGTGTGATTCCTGCTAATGGAA
Organism: Bacteroidota bacterium; assembly: GCA_029567325.1. Classification (GTDB taxonomy): domain Bacteria; phylum Bacteroidota; class Bacteroidia; order Chitinophagales; family Saprospiraceae; genus JADKBO01. Next base: position 21,923 of record JAKQLF010000397.1, read on the forward strand.
CAAACGTTGTTGCTGGAGTCCTACATGCTGGATCCAGTTACATCATCCGTTTGTTCAATGGCTTGGATGGATGTTTTACAGATGTCAGCGTGAATGTTCCGCCTGGTCAGGTATGTCCATTGACCAGTACTTTTGATCTGGCTTTGACAAAAACAATTGCAAACATTCCAAACCCGGCGGAAATTGGCGATATGGTGACCTACAATATAACCATTATTAATGAGGGTACTTTGGATGCATCGAATGTCATCATCAGTGATATTATACCAACTGGCTTGAGTCTAGCTGATCCAAACTGGACCGTAATGGGCAATATAGCAACCTTGAATAGTCCGATAGGGCTACTTCCTGCAATGTCCCAAACGAGCGTAACCATCAATTTTATCATCAATAACATGGCTTCTGGAAATATCATCAATAATGCTGAGATTTCACAAGCCATGGGAGGCACGGATGAAGATTCAACACTGGGAAATGGCACAGCTGCCACAAATGAAGATGACTTTGGCTCTGCTGCTTTTATCATTTGTAATCTACCAAATTTGGTCGTGAAAAATGACACCGTTTGCAGAGGCAGTGATGTTGATCTCGGCACTTTGGTTGTTTCAAACAATGGAGATGATTTGGATTACTATTTCTCAAATGCAGATGCCTTAAGCAGTAGCAATGCATTACCTACGCCTAATGTGGTTGTAAATACAGCGACCAATTATTTCATCAAGAGTTCATTTGCTCCGGTTATGGCCAACTGCGGAAACATTCAGAAAGTAACTGTATTTCTTAAATCGGCAAGGTGCGTGGGTATTTCGGTTTCAGGGCCTTGAGTTTCTGATCCCAAACAATTAAGGTTTAATACTCTTTTGAATGTTTTGAATTAAATAAACGATTCAAATGAAAATCTTAGGAATTTTGCCTAGCAGTCATTTTTAATACTAATTTCGTGTAAAGCGTACGGGTAATTTAATCGTTGCAATAATACATGGAAGAACTTTTCCTCTATTTTGGTCAATTTTATAAAATCACAGATCTTGATGAGCAAGAAATTGATAAAATTTCTAAAATCATTTTAATTGGAAAGAATGAGCTACTCCAACCTATTGGACACACTTGTAAGACCATCTATTTTTTAAAATCTGGAATTGCGCGTATATATTATTACAAAGATGGCAATGACATTACTGAAAGTTTTGCTTTTGAAAATAATTTAATTGCTAGAGTCGAAAGTTTATTTACTGGAAGACCCTCCCAAAAAGCAATACAAATCATTGAAGATGCTGAAATAATTGCAATCAATGCAACCCAACTTTTCAAATTATATGATTCACATCGAAATATTGAAAGACTTTTTAGACTCATATTTGAAAAAGCTTATGTCGATACTGTAAATAGAATAGAAAGCATTCAGTTTCATACTGCAGAAGAAAGGTACAATCACCTTTTAAACGAAACAGACTATTTGCAAAAAATTCCTTTAAAACACATTGCCTCCTTCCTTGGAATCACACAGGTTTCATTGAGCAGAATAAGAGCTTCTTTGAAATAATTATTTATCATATGTTAAAGGATTCCCCCTTTCACAGTTCCACCTTTGCATTATAATTTTAATAAATAATGTAATGACGCAAGTAAAACAAATCAATTGGAAAACTTTGGTCAATTGGATAGACGAAAAAAAATCCATCACCATCCTTGACATCAGACCGCAAAATGAGAGAGATGAGTGGTATATTCCTGAAAGCCAATATCACAACGCATATGAAAAATTAAAAACGGGTGATTTCGATGCTCTGAATGACTTTGAATTTGATCAAAGAACTCCTATAATTACGATTTGCGCAAAAGGAAGATTGAGTCTATTTGCTGCTGAAATATTGGCCAATAAAGGGGCAGAAGTTTATTCCTTAGAAGGAGGTATGAATGCCTGGAACTCAGCCTACGATACACAAGAAATAGATTTTGATCACTGCAAAATCATACAAGTACGGCGTATTGCAAAAGGTTGTCTCTCCTATGTCATTGGTTCAGGTACAGAAGCCTTAGTTGTAGATAGTTCATTAGATCCTCTTATCTATAAAGAAATTGCAGATAAAGAAAACTGGACAATAAAATTTGTAACCGACACACATATTCATGCAGATTATGTTTCTAGAACGCTAGAGCTAACAAATGAAACAAGTGCTAAACACTTTTTTCATTCAAATGCAAAAGTATCCTACCCTTTCACCGCCATTCATGAAAATGAAATCATTAAACTTGGCAATGTTAATATAAGGGTATTATTTACACCTGGACATACTTTTGAAAGTACTTCATATATAATTGATGATAAAGCAATTTTGACAGGAGATACTCTTTTCATAGATGGTGTGGGCCGGCCAGACCTTAAGGCAGAAAATGATCAAGTCTTTTTGAAATCAAAGTTGCTTTACGAATCATTGCAGAAAATAATGAAACTCGAAGGCGAAATCTTGGTAATGCCTGCCCACACTTCCAAACCCATATTTATTGGAGAAGCATTTATTAATGAAAAATTAGAACATCTGAAAGAAAAAATTCCTTCTTTAAAACTTGAAGAGTCTGCATTCATTGAAACCCTCATTTCAAAGCTTCCGCAAACGCCACCCAACTACCTTACTATCGCAGAAATCAATAAAACTGGCAACTATGAAGGTTATTCACTTACCGAATTAGAAGCAGGGGCAAATCGTTGCGGAGTTTCTTAAATAATGACATGGAAAAGAAATTAGGTTTGAAAGAAAACTGGCAACAATTTACACTTTTGGTTGTCATCAATGCTTTTGTGGGTGGCATGATCGGTTTAGAAAGAAATATTTTACCACAACTTGCAGAATTGGAATTTGGATTGGCTTCCAAAACTGCCATCTTCTCATTTATCATTGCTTTTGGAATTACAAAGGCCATTTGCAATTACTTCACTGGAAAATTGGCTAATAGTATTGGCAGAAAAAGACTGATGATCATCGGATGGCTATTTGCAATTCCCATTCCATTCATCCTCATGTTTGCCGATCATTGGAATTGGATAATTTTTGCCAATATACTTTTGGGATTGAATCAAGGATTTACATGGAGCATGGCAGTAATCATGAAAATTGATTTGGTTGGCAGTAAAAATAGGGGTTTGGCAGTAGGTATAAACGAATTCGCTGGATATTTATCAGTAGGTATAGTTGCTTTCTTAACGGGTTACATTGCAAATAGTTATGGCATAAGACCATATCCATTTTATTTAGGAATTCTGTTTTCATTTGCTGGGCTTATGCTTTCAATTCTTTTTCTAAAAGACACCAAGGGTCACATCGACAAAGAAAGTGCTCAAAGTAATATTCCCTTATTAGAAAACATTTTTATTCAAACCTCCTTCAAGCATAAATCTTTAAGTGGCATCACCCAAGCAGGATTAGTAAACAATTTAAATGATGGTATGACTTGGGGGCTGCTTCCTTTATTATTGCTTTCTAAAAATTTTAGTGCTTCACAAATTGGTTTATTGACGGCAATCTACCCTACAGTTTGGGGATTGAGTCAACTTTATACGGGCAAACTTTCAGATATTTATTCCAAAAAAATGTTGCTTTTTTGGGGAATGCTTTTGCAAGCAATCGGTATTTCTCTATTGGTATTAGCAACTTCCGCCTTTCATTTTATAATTCTAGGAGTGGCTTTGGGCTTTGGAACAGCCCTGGTTTATCCAACTTTTATAAATGCCATCTCGGACTATACACATCCAATACAAAGGGCAGAAAGTTTGGGAACTTTTAGGCTTTGGAGAGATTTGGGATACGCATTTGGAGCAATTCTTACGGGAATAATTGCTGACCATTTTGGTATTGAGATTTCTATTATCGCCATTGGAGTTATTACGCTGGCATCAGCATTTATTGTATTATTAAGAGTGGAAGACTCGAAGGTTGTGTGAAAAATAATTTTAGATTCTATTCAGCATTCAACCAAAAAAGGTAGTTAAACGTTTGAATAACTGCGGCGAAAAAAAAATATCAATTGTCAACCAACTACTTTGATAATTTTGTGTTCCAAGCAAAGCTACTAACAATTTCAGCAATTTTAAATAAAAAAACAATCTATGACCGAGGCCATTATACCTTTGATCTCCCTCATTGCCCTGGAAGTAATTCTTGGCATTGACAACATCATTTTTATTTCCATATTGGCAGATAAACTTCCCGAAGGCCAGAGAAACAAACTCAGGTTGTGGGGAATTTCTTTGGCAATGGTAATGAGGCTTATTTTATTGGCTTTCATCGCATGGATCTTGAGATTGGATCAAACACTATTCACACTCTTTGATATCGAATTCACAGGAAAAGGTTTGATTTTGATCCTTGGAGGACTGTTTTTGATCTATAAAAGTACCAAAGAAATATACCACAAAACGGAGTTGATGGATGATGAAACACCCAAAGTGCCTATAAAGAGTAGTTTTAGCCAGTTACTCACAGAGGTCATAATTTTGGACTTGGTATTTTCGGTGGACTCCATCATTACAGCTGTTGGAATGGTTCAAGAGCTCTGGGTTATGTATACTGCCGTAATTGTAACAGTAATCATCATGTTGGTCGCATCAAAACCCATCAGTGAATTCATCAGAAAACACCCTTCATTCAAAATTCTGGCTTTGTGTTTTTTAATGATGATTGGTGTTTCTTTGATTGCTGAAGGCTTCCATTTTGAAATTCCAAAAGGTTATATTTATTTCTCGATGGCTTTTGCCTTTTTGGTAGATGTCATACAAATGAAGACGGTGAAAAACAATGTTTAAGTATTTACTTGGACTCATAGTTTTGTTTCCAATCTTGGCCAAAGGTCAGTCTTTTGACCTTGGAAGCTGGAACATTTTGAATGTAAAATACAACTACAATGATCGGTGGAGTGCTTTCGGAGAATTGCAATTGCGGTCATTGAAGTTTTACAACAATTTTCATTATTACGAAAACAAAGGTGGTCTCACCTACAAGCTTCATAAAAATGCAACATTAAGTTTGGGTGCGGGTTCCTACCAAACTTACAAAGAAGGTGGCGATTTTGTATTGCCAAAAAACAACGATGAATTCAGATTGTGGCCTCAATTGGTGATTACTCAGTCTATTGGAATTTTGAAAATAGAACAGCGCTATCGTACAGAGTCCAGATTCACAAGTTTCGGTTATAGAAACAGATTTAGGTCCAGAATTGGTGTATCCTTGCCTTTAGGGAAAGAAGTAAATGGTTTTTCCCCTTACCACCTCAATGCCAGCAACGAATTATTCTTTACAGATCGAGAACCTTATTTTGAGCGCAATCGTATTCAATTGGTTTTCAATTATAAGATCACCAAAAATTCAACCATCCAAATCGGCTACTTACATCAGTTTGATTATCGGATCAATGATGAGACTGGGAATGACTTCCTGGTTGTGGGATTTTACCATGAATTATTTAGGAGATGGGATGCGGAGCCGGGACAGAATAATGAGCTCATTGATAATTGACAATAATTGACAATTGTTAATGGTGAATGGTGAATGGTGAATTGTTAATGGTTAATGGTGAATTAAAAAAAATGTCTATTGCTAAATTGCGGTCGTAGACCAATTGCCTATTGCCAAATTGCGGTCGCAGACCAATTGCCCATTGCCAAATTAGTCCCAGTTTACTGCAAAGGATTTCCTATTGCCAAATTGCCCATTGCCACGTTGCCTATTGCCAAACTGCAGTCACAGACCAATTGCCTTATTACCTAACTTGGCCCTGCTTACTGCAAGAGATTGCCAAATTGCCTTATTGCCATATTGCGGTCACAGACCAATTGCCCATTGCCTAACTTGTCCCAGTTTACTGTAAAGGATTGCCTTATTGCCATAATGCGGTCGCAGACCAATTGCATATTACCAAATTGCCTAATTGCCCATTGCCTTATAGTTAAATTGCCTCATTGTCCACGTGTCCATGCTTAATTCAAGGGATTGCCTATTGCCAAATTGCCCATTGCCAAATTGCCTTATTGACGGATTAAATTCTATATTGCAGCATATTTAAGCTTGCTATATGACAAAATACAAAGACCAAATATTCAAATATCTTATTGAAATATTGGTAGTTACCATTGGAATTTTAATTGCGTTTGCACTTGACAATTGGAATCAAAATCGAAACAAAAAACAATTAGAGCACGAAATACTCAATCAAGTTAATGAAGATTTAAAAGTCGTGCTCCAAGATTTAAAAAATGACTTTATCATACATAAAATAGCGTTGAAGAGCCATGCTAAAATAGACAGCATGACAAAGTACAACATTCCCTATAACGAAGAAATGACATTTGATTTTTATTGGGTCAAAGAAGATGAATTCATCTTTCCCAATAAAACAGGTTTTGAAATGTTGGAGTCATTCGGCACAAACTTAATTTCCAATTTAGAATTAAGAAATTCCATTTCTTATGTTTATAATCACGACTTTCCAAGGATTACAAAAGGAAATAATTTATATCCAGACATTCATGAATTCTTGACTCCCTATTACCAACGGTATTTCAAAACCAATACAAATCCTGCTTTAGCGTATAAACTCACATTGGAAGATAATTACACCATCAATTACCCTAGGGAAATTAAAACAGGAGAAATTTCTGATGTGGAATTTATAGGTTTCAGCCCAGTCGATTATAATAAGACAATAAATGATGATGAATTTAAATTTTTAATTTCGGAAGCAAAAAAATATCGCATTTACAAATTCAAGATGTATAAAAATACCATTCAACACGTTGAGGAAATATTGGTGATGCTGGATAATTTTTTAAAACCATCGGATCATTAGAAAAAAACTTTCATGAGCATTCTATTATATAAACCTGACCAAGTTTTCCAGGCGTTTTTAAATGTGCCGGGGGTTTACCTTTATGATCCAAATAAGGAGATAGGTCCTTCAGATAAAATTGTTTTCGGTAAATATTGGCACTTGAGTAGTATGCTAAAAATCCTTGAAAAAGACTTTCTGGGTGCACAACAAAATTTGAATTTTGAGGAAAAAGCGGAGTTTTTGATGACTCCAGAATTGGCCAACTTTTTACAATTGCCCAATAGTTTGGTTGTATTTTATAATGAATATGAAACAGCAAACTTTATTACAAAGCTTGATTTACTCCAAGAATTTATAAATCAATTTTTTAATTTACCTCCAGGAAAAATACTCTTCTCAACTTCTGATTATTGGAATCACCAAACACTTTTTAATGATCTTGTTTTATCCTATGATTGGGTAAACCTGAGAGAAAAAAGAAACTACACTCACAAAAACATTGTCAACTTCCATGGTAAAAAGAAATACCGAATGCTTTCTTTAAATAGAAGATCAAATTGGGAGCGTTATAGATATTGTGCTTATTTAAATGAAAACTTTCCTGAAATCACCCAATTCACTTTCCTCAGTATTGGCATGCAACCCATTGATAACAAACATCTTACAGTGGGGCAAATGGAAAATTTCAATAAAATATTACCGCGCCAAATAGATGGCTATGATCCACAATGGGATAGCTTGGATGGTTTGTTAGAAACCATAGAACAATCTTACTTTTTAGTAATTTTCGAGACAAATGCTGAAGACGTGAAATCTGCAGTGCAGCAGGTAAGTGAAAAATCCTACAAGGGCATCAAAACAGGAAAACCCTTTATTATTTTCACTACGAAAGGTGGAATTTTGGAACACTTGAGAAACCTTGGATTTAAAACATTTGCGCCTTTTATTTCGGAGGAATACGACAATCCACTTTTGTCTTACAATGATCGATATAATCATCTCCTGAAATTAACTAAAAGATTGTGTACTATGCCAGACTCCGAATTGATGGAATTGTACAATCAATTAGAAGTAATTACTGTTCATAATTTGGAGAACTTGAAATCTACAGAAAATATCCCCAATATTTTCTGCGCTATGATGGAATAGCCACAAAATATTTTAGAAGCAGCACCTCGATCTTTATTAAATTCGATAGCTGACAACTAAATAATTTACAAGTTTAACAAGAGCCGTTGGCTCGACCCATATAGTAACCATGGATTTCAATCCATGGCCAGGCAGTAAAAAGTAAACAGAGTTCCAGCGGAACGGCACATATAGGCTTGTGGTCTGTTCTCTGTGTTCAAATGAGCCGTTCCTATGGAACTTCT
>JAKQLF010000400.1 GCA_029567325.1 Bacteroidota bacterium
TTGCGTCTCTCCCTATTTTATAATACCTGAACTTTCAACTTTATGACTCAATTATGCAACTTAGCAATTCAGCAGAAAACAAAGAAAAGGTGAACATGTGCCAAAACGGCATAGTATTTGATATATTAAAGAAATATCTAATATATCAATTTGTACTTCAAAAGGAATTTTTCCGTTTTAAAACTAAATCGATTTTACATGAACATCAAAATGACAATGCTTTTCTGCCTGACTATTTCCATTTTGAATGCAAGTAATACAGCCAGCGAAAAGGCTTACTCTTACATTGAGAAATACAAGGAAATAGCGGTTTTAGAAATGAAAAAATCTGGAATTCCGGCAAGCATCAAATTGGCTCAAGGTATGATAGAATCCAGCTGGGGCGAAAGTAATCTAGCAAAGGAAGCCAATAATCATTTTGGGATTAAGTGTGGGGGTAACTGGCAAGGGCCGACCTATTTTAAAGTAGATGACGATTTTGATACCGATGGAAAAAATATCGAAAGTTGTTTCAGAGTATATAAAGATGCAAGTGAATCTTATGTAAGCCATACAGATTTCCTCACGGACCCAAATAAGAAAGGAAGATATGGGTTTCTATTTAACTATTCTTCAACAGATTATACATCATGGGCTTATGGATTGAAAACTGCTGGTTATGCTACAGATCCAAATTATCCCAAAAAATTGATTCAAGCAATTGAAAAATTCAACTTATCTGCTTTTGATCAGGAATTATCCATAGCAGCTAGAGAAAATAGCCAGATTTTGAGTAAAAACGAAGTAACAAAACAGTCAACCAAAGAAGATAAAGCACTGGTTTATAATAAAATATTGAAGAAATATGATCTCGCTTTCGTCTATGCAAATGGAAAAGACAATCTGATAGACATCGCTAAAAGCGTCAATATTCCTGTGCGTAATTTACTAGCCATCAATGAAACCATCACGCTTCCTCAGGAAACGGTACCAATGAATACCATCATTTATTTAGAAAAGAAACACAGAGATTATGAAGGCGAGGAAGAGGCACACTTGGTGAAAAGTGGTGAAACCATTGAAGATATTTCCCAAACTTATGGAATGAGGGCTGCTACCTTGAGATCTATCAATAAAATGAAGCGCAACGAACAAGTCAATGAGGGAGACATCATTTACTTAAAGCCAGGCAATAAGGCCAGATCTGTAATGCCAGGGAAAGTTGAACCTAAGAAATCATCCAAAAAGAAGAAGGAAAAAGAAAAATCTGAATATTTATTTGAATTTTAAAATTGAAAAATTCATATATTGAATTCAAAATTTTAAGCAAAAATTTCAAGTTTAGAAATGTTAAAAAAGGTAATCCAAGATGCTCTGAATGAGCAAGTAAAAATAGAAGCACAGTCTTCACAAGTGTATTTGGCTATGGCTTCCTGGGCTGAAATTCAACCAGGTATAGACAATATCACCTCATTCTTCTACCGTCACAGCGACGAAGAAAGAATGCACATGCTCAAGTTGATCAAATTTATCAATGAGCGCGGTGGTTTTGCAATGATTCCAGCGCTAGAACAGCCACAACCAACTTTCCCTAGTATCAAACATGCATTTAAGGAACTCCTCAAACATGAAGAATATGTAAGTGAAAGTATCAACAAGGTGGTTGATATATCCTTGGCGGAAAAAGATTACGCTACGTACAATTTCATGCAATGGTACGTTTCAGAACAAATTGAAGAAGAGTCTCTTGCCAGAACACTAAACGATAAGTTGGAATTGATTGGTGAAGATAAAAGTGGCCTTTATTTATTTGACAAGGACATCTTGATGGTCAATGTGACAACAACAGAGGGCAAGTAATAAAGGAATATCTAATTATTTCTTTTTTGGACAACTGCTGCATCGCTTGTCCGTCTTGTACTTTTTACAGCACTTTTTTTTGAGGCAATAGGATAACTGATTATTTTCCATTTCTACATAAGCATTCAAAACCAATAGTGGAAAATAGTTTGAGCTGAAAGACACCCCTTGTTTTTCATAACTTGAATAGGCAGGATTCAAAGTAAAAGGTGATAAAATCTCTTGATTATAAGCTTGAATCATCTCTCTAATCTTATTTAGACTAATTTTAAACAAAGGTAATCTATACAAGAGTAGTAATCAAGCTTTCACTTGAAAAACTTAAGAATATTCTAGAAAAAAGGATTTAGAGCGTTATGTTTCCTTAACCCAGTAGATTGTTTATTTGGTTTTTGAAAACGGAAGCGCTTTCATATATGTGCTGCTTACACTGGTGGCAAGTCTTCCATTCGCCTCAGATGCTGTCCTCGCTTTGATCCATGCCTCGTCTGTTCTAAAGGTATCGAAAGATGCTTTACCTGCCTCTTCACTTTTATGTCCTAAGATATAAATGAGTTTTGCATCCTTGCCATCTGCATCCTTAGCAATCCAATATGCGACGTTTTCCATGCCATGTTTATTGAAAAGAGCAACGGTGTGGTCTTCAAAACGTTTGCATAAATCACCGAGTTTACCAACTTCCGGATCATAAATTCTTAATTCAAAAACGCCTCTGTTTTTTTCTGTTTCACCGATATAAGGAAAAAAAGAAGCGGACGTCAGCGTTGTAGATTCAATTTTATCTATCAATTTTCCGTTGGCTTCAGAGGCTGTTCTTACAGCATTCCATTCTGGATCGGCCAAAAACGCTTTCCACATATCAGTTTTGGCTTGTAAATTGGGATATTTTAAAATGTAAATGAGTTTGTTTTCTGTATTGTTTATTGGCACCCAATACCCTACATTCACTATTCCTTGTTTCTCAAAAAGTGCCGTGGTATGATCTTGGAATCTTTTGATCAAAGAGTTTAACTTTCCTGGAGCTGCAAAATATACCCGCATTTCAAAAACTTCTTCAGATTTTGACTGTTGAGCAAAACTACTTGAGATGATGCTCAACGTAAAAAAAACTATGGCCATATATTTCATATTGCTGATTTGAATGATTTTGAAGTTTCAAAAATACACTACTCGTTTCAATCTGATTCTACTATTTCAAAAAATTAAAAAGAAAAAGAAATCAAACGCATTCAAGAAAAAAGTATTCCTATGATGATGCCTTTACCCTACCTCTACTGGAACTCCATATAAATCAAAATCATCTGCTTTCTCAATTTTGATAAAAACAAAATCACCTATTCTTACAAAATGCTTTTTCGCATGAATGAGCACTTCATTATCCACCTCTGGACTGTCATATTCTGTCCTTCCTACGAAATATTCACCTTCTTTACGATCAATCAAAACTTTGAAAGTTTGTCCAACTTTCTCTAGGTTTTTTTCAAAAGAAATCTCTTGTTGGATTTCCATCAACTTTGCAGCGCGGGCTTTTTTGATTTTAGGAGTTACATCATCTGCAACATCATGAGCTGAAGTTCCTTCTTCGTGAGAATATTGGAAGACCCCTACCCTTTCGAATTTCATCTCCTCGACAAAATCGCACAACTCTTTGAACTCACTTTTTGATTCGCCCGGAAATCCCACCAAAAATGTAGTCCTGATGGCAATGTTGGGTACCTTTTCCCGCGCATAATTGATCAAATCTCTTTGCTCGGCCATGGTTGTTTGACGTTTCATCCTAGCTAAAACTGAGTCAGATGCGTGTTGCAATGGAATGTCTAAGTATTTGCAAACCTTTGGTAACTTGGCCATATAATCAAAAACATCCAATGGAAATTTGCTTGGATAAGCATAGTGTAATCTGATCCATTCAATGCCATCTACTTCAGACAAAGCTTCTAATAATTGGCCAAGTTTCCTTTCTTTGTATAAATCAAGCCCATAATAGGTCAACTCTTGAGCGATGAGAATCAGTTCCTTCACGCCCATTCTGGAAAGATTCGTTGCCTCTTTCACCAGATCTTCGATGGATCTACTGATATGTCCACCTCGCATCAAAGGAATAGCACAAAAAGAACAAGTGCGATTACAACCTTCAGAAATTTTGAGATAAGCAAAGTGTTGAGGAGTGGTCGTTATGCGCTCACCAATGAGTTCATGTTTATAATCTATATCAAACTTGGCGAGCAGACCTGGCAATTCCATTGTTCCAAAAAAAGCATCCACTTCTGGGATTTCTGTCTCCAGATCGTCTTTGTATCTCTGAGACAAACACCCTGTAACGTATAATTTGTCAATATTACCTTCTCTCTTTTCGTGCGCGTATTGGAGAATGGTATCTATAGATTCTTGTTTAGCCAAATCAATAAACCCACATGTATTTACCACAATGACATTTGCATTTTGGTTTTCACTTTCGTGTGTCACATCAAAAGCGTTTGCCTTGAGCTGCGTGATGAGATTTTCTGAATCCACCAGATTTTTAGAACATCCCAGGGTGATGACGTTTACCTTATCTTTTTTAAGCGTTCTTGCTTTCATTTATCGTCCATGTTTGGTTTTGGCCAAATTTTGCCGCAAATATCGGTAAATATGCTGAGTTGCGTGTTGATTTGCGAGTTTTCTTGTCGAAGTCAACCTTTGAAATTGAATTCTCAGCAATCAGATGTCAGTTTTCAACTGTCAGTTTTTGAGATACTAGAATTTGTCGTGAACTGTGTAGCAGAAATTTGGCATCGACCCTCGAGCCACGAGCTACGAGACATTGCGTCCGAGAGTTCAGTTGGTGGTGTGTCACATATTGTTGGTGGCTAGTTCCTTGTGTTTATATGGACCGTGCCAACGGCACTCTTGAACTTCTTTATTTTATTTCACCAGGATTGAAATCCTGGGTTACCACATTGACCGAGGCGCTGCCTCTTTGTTAAGGCGGAATATGCGGATCAGTAACAGTCTAGTGGTCTGCAGGCATTGCGTCCCCTTGCAAAAAGTTGGAGCAGGCCGCAGGCATTGCGTCCACAGGACATTGAACTCCCCTGCTTCTGCAAGGGATTGAACTCCCATTGAAATCCATTGAACTCCCATTGAAATCCATTGAACTCCCATTGAACATAAACTTAAAACAATCTCCATTCGTTTATAAGATCATTATATTTGCATCTTCATTAATAGAACAACATGATTTTATATCCTAAAGATATATTTGAAAAGATAGAATTTAACAAAGTACTGAAAGCCATTAAAGAGTATTGCTTGGGCGATCTTGGCAAAAAACACTTTGACCATATTGAGATACACACCGAGCTGCCTGCTGTAAAGTTGCTTTTGGAACAAACAGGAGAATGGCTACAAGCCATGGTTGTTGGTGATAATATGCCCTTTGGCAGGTATGAGGACGTCTCAGACTGCCTTCCGCTTCTCAAAAAAGAAGGTTATGTTTTGGAGGTAGAAGACATTCAGAAAATACACCAAATCCTTTCTGTTGGTAGTAGATTCAATCACTTTTTCCAGGATTATACCAAGCACAAATTATATCCCAAACTCACAGAAATTGGTCTTTCCATCATCATAGAAGCCAGACTCAATAAAGAAATTGAGCGTGTTTTTGACGAAGAAGGTGAAGTAAGGCCCAATGCCTCCGATGAACTTCTCAAAATATCCAAGGCAATTGGAAATAAAGAAAGGGAAGCCGTCAAAGTTTTCAGAAATGAATTGATGACTTACAAAGAGAAAGGTTTTTTGGTTGAAAATCTTGAATCAATCAGAAATGGAAGAATGGTTTTTGTAGTGGCTGCCGAACATAAACGCAAAGTTCCTGGCATCATCCACGATGAATCGTCGACTGGAAAAACGGTATTCATCGAACCCGAACAAACTATTGCAATTAACAACGACATACACAGTTTATACTCTGAAAGAAGGGCTGAGATCTATAAAATTGTGAGAGAGCTTTGTGCTTTCCTACGACCTTTTGCCGATGATATTTTTGATGTGATGCAAAAATTGATAAAGGTTGATACGATAAGGGCGAAAGCACAATTTTCCAAACACATAGATGGCAGAATCCCACAGGTAAGTGCAAAAAGTAATTTCAACATCATAGATGGATACAACCCTATTTTGCTTTTGAAAAATGATGGCAATAGAAAAAATGTAGTGCCATTTACTTTGCAGCTTTTCGGCAACAACACCATCATGGTATTAAGTGGGCCTAATGCCGGGGGAAAATCAGTTGCCATGAAGTCTTGTGGTTTATTACAACTGATGTTGCAGGCTGGAATTCCAGTGCCTGTTGATGAAAATTCGCATTTTGGCATCTACCACAAGATATTTGTTGATATTGGTGACCAACAATCTGTGGAGGATGATTTGAGTACATACAGTTCTCATTTGCTGAATATGAAAAATGTTTTGGAGGCTTCCGATGCGAAAACCATGGTACTGATCGATGAATTTGGTTCGGGCACAGATCCAAAAATCGGGGGAGCTATTGCTGAAGCCATTTTGAATGAGCTAAATCGTCGCAAAACAACAGCAGTTATCACCACGCACTATTCCAATCTCAAGTTTTTTGCCTTTAAAACAAAAGGCATCGTCAATGCTTCCATGGAGTTTGACAGAAATGAATTGAGTCCGACTTATAAATTGATTGTAGGCAAACCTGGTAGTTCGTTTGCTTTTGAAATTGCCACCAAAACTGGTATTCCGGAAGAGGTCCTCAAGTATGCGAGACACAAAACCGGAAAAAATGAGAAGGCGGTAGAAGAGCTTTTGGTCGAACTTCAAACTGAAAGAAAGGAGTATGAAGATAAAATGACCAAATTACTTGAGAAAGAAGACAGACTCGATAAACTCATGAAAAATTATGAGTTGCTCCAATCCGACATGGAGTTTAAAAAGAAGAAATTCAAAATAGAGCAAAAAGAGGCCAGTTTATATTCTTTAGCTGAAGCTAATAAGGAAGCTCAGAAACTCATCAAAGCGATGAAACAAGAGAAGGAGGTCGAAAAAGTCGAAGAAATGGTCAAGGCTCAAAAGACCAAATTTGTGGAGGTTAAGGACCAAATCAACCAGCTAAAAGAGGATGTATACCAAGTCGTTACTAAAAAGCAAAAACCTTTTGCAATTGGTGATTATGTAAAAATACAGGAAGGTAGCTCCATTGGACAGATTATGGCCATTGATAAGGACCAAGCTGAAATTCAAATGGGTATACTCACACTGCGTTCAAATCTCAAAGAGTTGGTTCATGCAAATGAGCCTATTGTGATCAACAAAAAGAAGACTATTGATGTTTCTAATGTCTCGGGCATAGGTGGCGTCATCGAAACTAAATTGGACATCAGGGGTTATAGAACGGAGGATGCCATGTGGTTTTTGGAAGAATTTATTGACAGGGCCATCATGAATAATGCTTTTGAATTGCGCATCATCCATGGTGTTGGAAACGGTGTTCTTAAGAAAAATGTGCACAAAAAGCTCAAAGATTACAAAGATGTGAAAGAATTTTGGCACCCTGAGCCAGATTACGGTGGTGAAGGTGTCACTTTGGTTAGATTATAAAAATATATGGACAGAACACAAGTTATGATGGATTTAAGGCCAAACTTAGGCCTTGACATTACTGTATCTACGGATGAAGAAAAATTTCAAAATACCGTGTTGAGGCCCATTCTCAAGTTCCAAAACGATGTTTTACAAGTTTATTTTCTGAATGCTGCATTGGCAAATAAACCCAACTTCTCCAAAGAAGAACCAAACGACAGACGTAATTTTGTTGCACAAAAGTTGAGTAAAGATGCTGTCATACGAAACACAATGGTAGGCATGGTGATTGCACTTATGACTCCCGAGGAAATGTTGATTTATCAGAATGATGAAAGCATATACAAAAGAAGGATCATTTCCATGTTGGTTGATCGCCTACTGAGTTAATCTGGTTTTGCCTTGGGCTCTATTTCATACCACATACAACGAGCATAATCTGGAAATTCTTTGAGTTTTGGATGTTCAAATTCACCTTTTTTGGTCATTCCTATTTTGATCATGACTGCCTCTGATTTCTTGTTTTGTATGGTACAAATGGCAATTACTTTTTTTAATTTCAATTCATCAAAAGCAAATTCCAAACACCTTTTTGCACCCTCTGTCGCATATCCATTTCCCCAGGCTGATTTTTTCAGTCGCCATCCAATATCTGTTGCAGGATTGAATTCAGAGTCATAGTCATGATGTGCTAAACCAATAAATCCAATGAGTTCACCTGTTTCCAGAATTTCAGTTGCAAAATAGGTATAGCCGTTTGTTGCATAATGATCCTGAAGTCGACCAATCAATTCTGCAGTTTGTTGTAGATTCAAGGTACTTGGAAAATGCTCCATCACATCCTGATCTGCGTTCATACCTGCAAAATCATCGAGATCGCCGGCAGACCAGTTTCGGAATCCCAGCCTTTCAGATTTAAAAATGTATTTTTCAACTAAAATCAAAATATTGTTTTTTAAACCACGTAACTATTCGAACTTTTTAATTCAAGTATTTCTTTCCAAAAGAGGCCTGAAGGCAATTCTTTATCAGTGAATTCGATATGAATTACTCTCCTATTGTTTTGATTTTCTGTTCTTTTGGATGAATGTAAAAGTAAAGGCTTCATTATCAAAATTCCGCCCCTTTTGACTTCACAAATTCTTTCAATCCCATTTTTATTTAACATCCATTCCTTGATTTCTATAACTCCTTTTTTATGTGAATTTTCGATTACTCTTAATGCACCGTTTTCTTTGGAACAATCATCTAAATGGATTCTAATTGTAAAAATATTTTCAAGAATTTCGATAGGCGGTTGTACAACGATTCTTTGACTATTCTCTCTCCAATTTTTGAAATTTTCGAATTCTAGTCTATTTTTCAAATTTATTGTCAAATCCTGATGCCAATTAACAACCCAATTTGCGTTTGGTGGTTTGTCGAAATAAATTGATTTAATAGCTTTTTGACAACCCGGAGAAATTTTTTGGACAATTGCCAATAATCTTTTAGAAAAAACTTTTTCTGAAAGTTGTGGCCTGCTTGTTAAAAACTCTCTTATGCCAAATTCCTTATTAATTTCCTGAGGTTCTAATAACTCAATTATCTCATTTACTTCTTCATTCGAAAAAACGTTTTCTATTATTTCAAAACCACTTTTGTTCAATTCGAATTTCATTTTTTAATTCATCTATCGAAAAATCTTCGTTAATTATTTCCTTTAATTCAATTTTATTCCTTTTGAAATCTTACCTGGAGGCGTAATATTTTATTCCTCTAGGTTCTTTTCCAATTTACAAATTGCACTAGCAATTGGCCTTTCAGCCCTAAACATCAAATTCGATGGTATCGCCTGATTTATATTTTCCTCCGTCTTTTTTATCATCCTTGGGATCTTCCTCTTCGCCAAATAAATTGGTTTGTACTACATTTTTTGCTTTACCTTCTGCTAATGGTTTGTCATCCAAATCAGTTGCGTCTACGATTGTTGACTCTTCAACTGCCTCCTCTGCAACTTCTGGGGTTCTGACAACATCAACATTGATCAATTTACCCTCGACCAATTTATTGCCCATTGCTTTCCATCCTTTCACACTGATGAATTCGTCTAGGTTTAATTCCTTTGCCAGTTTGTCTTTGCCAATCTTATAATTCGCTACCACACCAACACCTTCACCTACAGATATGTGGTATAGTTTTGAAGTGATTGCTTCAGAAATGAAGCGATGTTTGGTATCAGAAGGTGATGTCTCGATGACGAACTTTTTGACCATTGTCCACCCTTTTTCACCTTCGAAATAAATGACAGATACAGGTGTTTCAGGAGTGTATTTAGTAATGAGTGCAATATTACTCATCTCATATTTTTTGGAAAGATCTAGCGCATTGTACTCATAAGTTCCATCATTAAAAACAACTAATAATAACTCACCAGTATCAAATCCACCCAGCAAACGGCCCCGACCATCTGTATTCACTCTACCAGAAACTTCATCAATCCAAACCTTAATGGCGCCTAAAGAAGATTTTCCAACCTCCAACTGCGTTACTTTTCTCACAGGATATTTTGTGACCGTATTTCCATTTGCACTTCTACCCTTGATGGCCAGATCCGCAAAATCGAAGTCAAAAACTTTCTTTTTAGCAGTGCAGCCGGGGGATAGTTGTACATTGACTTTTTCAGATTCTCCATTAGGATTGGAAGTGAAATATAAAACTTTAGAACCTTTATTTCCTTGTGTCAAATCATATTCCTTATCTCTAGTAATAGAGGTAACATTGAATCTTTTTGCATAAGTAGTACCTGAACCACCATCAATATACATCAAATTGTAAGTCGTTCTATCATCTGTTTTACGCCAAACTTCTACATGGATGATGTCCTTGCCGATGAATACTTTATCCGCAATGCGCACTACTTTGAATTTTCCATCTTTGGTAAAGGCGATGATGTCATCAATGTCGGAACAGTCACAAACATATTCGTCTTTTTTCATTCCCATTCCAATGAATCCATCAGCCTTGTTAACGTATAACTTAGCATTGTTTGCAACCACCTGTTGGACTTGAATGGATTCCATAGAGATGATTTCAGTTTTGCGTTCCCTACCCTTTCCATATTTCTCCAATAAACGTTCGAAATAGGCAATTGCAAATTCTGTAAGATGTTCTATATCGTGTTTTACTTGTTGGAGTTCCAATTCCAAATTGCTGATGTATTCATCGGCTTTGAAAGAGTTGTATTTGGAAATTCTTTTGATTTTGATTTCCGTAAGTTTGATGATGTCTTCCTCTGTGATATCACGCATGAGCATGATGCGTTTATCTCCTGATTTCAACGGATCAGAAGGAGTGGCTACAAATTTCTTGAGGCCTTTATCAATCGTGATGATGACGTCTTCCCAAGTTTCACATTCCTCAATATCGTGGTAGATTCTGTTCTCGATGAAAATTTTCTCTAGGCTAGCGAGGTGCCACTTCTCTTCGAGTTCATTTTTCTTGATTTCCAGTTCTTGGCCAAGGAGGTCTTTGGTCCTTTCAGTACTCATGATGAGCAAATCCGTCACGCCCAAAAACCTTGGCTTATTGTCAATAATGACGCAAGCATTGGGCGAAATAGAAATTTCACAATCAGTAAAGGCGTAGAGGGCATCAACTGTAAGATCTGGTGAAACCCCAGGCATTAATTCAATTAAAACCTCGACATCTTTGGCGGTATTATCTAAAACCTTTTTGATTTTGATCTGCCCCTTTTCCGAAGCCTTGATGATGCTTTCAATAAGACTGGTAGTAGTCACCCCATATGGAAGCTCAGTGATGGCAAGGAATGTTTTATCGATAATTTTGATCTTTCCTCTGGATTTGATCCTACCTCCTCTGCGACCATCGTTGTATTCGGTAATATCTACATAACCAGCAGTCATGAAATCGGGATAAAGCACAGGTTTTTTACCCTTCAAGACTTTGATTGATTCTTTGATCAATTCAATAAAGTTGTGGGGCATAATTTTGGTCGAAAGTCCAACTGCAATACCTTCCACACCTTGAGCAAGCACCATTGGAAATTTTACAGGAAGTGTGATGGGCTCCTTTTTACGGCCATCGTAAGTAACTTGCCAGTCAGTAGTCTGAGGGTTAAAAACTACATCCAGTGCAAATTTTGTCAACCTGGCTTCTATATATCTCGGTGCTGCTGAACTATCCCCTGTTCGTACATCTCCCCAGTTTCCTTGACAATCAATCAACAAGTCTTTTTGTCCCAAATTGACTAACGCATCACCAATGGCTGCGTCACCGTGTGGATGATACTGCATGGTTTGACCAATGACGTTGGCAACTTTGTGAAATCTGCCATCATCCATTTGGTTGAGTGCATGTAAAATCCGCCTTTGCACAGGCTTAAATCCATCATCTAAATGCGGAACTGCTCTCTCAAGGATAACATAAGACGCATAATCCAGGAAATACTCTTTGTACATTCCTGTCAACGTGACCAAATGGTCCTCTCCACTTTCTTCTATTGGATTATCCAAACTCATTATTGCCTTACTTTAACGTGCAAATATAAGGAATATTTATATATATTTTCCATCAGTCTGTGTTTTGCATAGCGAGCATTCAGCATCGAGTCACGAGTCGCGAGATGCGTTTGAAATGAGCTCTCAGTGGTCAGCTTTCAGCAATCAGCTATGGTGTGATCTGAAGTCTCATATCATACGTTGACGCCCTTTGACCTGAAGTCTGAAGTTTGTTAATAACTTTTGGAAGTGAATGAATTATTGCCCATTGCGTTCCTAAATTCTATAGAAACGTTGCTCCAAACACAAGCTTGGAATTGTACTAAGTCAACTTTTAATTCTTAGACTTAGTAGGCCGACCCAAAATATCAGATTTTGAATTGTCTCTTTTGGTATTATAATCTGGTGACTTCAAATCTACTTGAGTATTTTCCAACTTGTCAATCCTTTGCCAAATGGAGTTTTCATATTTATATGCGACGTAGGTGCCATCCGGAATTTTGCCAGATTCATTGCCTTGGAGACCCAACAATCTATCCACCGTGTAGTCGTGCATAATCATTTTACTTTCTTCGTCATATCTACAACTTACATTTGCAGTAGGAGTGTAGCCAACTAATATACGAGTCTTCATATCCGGTCTCGGATTGTTGGTGTCAAAACGGAAAATTTCCTTTCCAAACATGGGTTGTCCTTGGTTATCAAACCATAAAACATCTACCAACTTTGTGTACTCCTTGCCATTACCGCCATTAAAACCAAACAACAAATAATAATCATCCACTTTTTCTATGCCATAGTACACGGCACCATACCAATTGTCTGCTTCTGCCACTTCAAATTGCGCATCCATATCTTTTGGCATTTGGTCCGCTAGTTTGATGATTGTTCCATCCTTTTTTTGGATCAGCCCTCTGTGATCAAACTTGTCAAACTTACCCTTGACTTGCCAGGTAATCAATCGGAAACTTTTGTCTGCAGGAGCTTTCACAGAAATCCATTTGATATCATCCAATGACTGTGAAAATGAGCCTGGTTGATTGATCCATGTTTCAAACTTTTCAGAAAAAGCAACTCCAGCCCGTCCTCTATTGGCTGCATCGGAGGCATTGACCATTGCATCTGCATAAAAAAATAAATCCTCTTTTCCGAAGTTTTGTGCTGAGATAGCTCCTGAAAGAAGCATAAAGAGGAACAATGAAATTCTTGACATATTGTATAATTGATAAAAGTTCTTGGCTGTAAAACTGTTTTAAGCAGCAAAATATTACAAACCACCCAGCTATTTAAGCAAATATTAAACTTATAACTGTCTAGACCTTGTGTAAAATATCTTAAGTCGGGTACTGCAATTATCTGATTATGGATACAACAAATATTGAAGCCTCATTTTTTTATATTCACTCAATCCTGGCTCCCAGCTTTTTCTGATCTCCGCTTCTGACGTGCCATCAATAATTTGTTGACGGAAAAGACCAGATCCGATCAGCCTTTCTATGGTGCCCATTTCCTTGCTTAGACTAGAGTCGAAAAACTTTTCCTTATTTGGGTGGGCTTTATATAACTCCATGATCCATTGGATATTGATTTTTTTGCTTTTGCGCAATTGAATTACATCGTAGTTACGCAAATCCAACCCATAACACACTTGATTCATAAAAAGTGGCGTCTCTGCCATTCCCTTGATAGAAGTCGGAGTAAAACTAAATGTATATTTTCCTTTTAATTCGGGGCTTCCCAAAACGGTGAACGGAAAATAGGTCCCCCTTCCATGATTCAGATAAGTGCCTTCAAACATACAGGTGGACGGATACAATAAAATGGATTGTGCTGTATTAAGATTTGGCGATGGTGCAACGGGCAATTCATACTCCATTTCATGGTTATAATTGGCAACAGGAATGATGGTGATTTTACATTTTGCACCCCCTGCTAACCAACCTTGACCATTGGCCATTTGGGCAAACTCTCCTACAGTAAGGCCATGTGACATGGGCAAAGGAAATCTACCAATGCCTGATTGGTATTTCATATCTAGAATAGGACCATCAATCAGATAGGCGTTGGGATTTGGTCTATCCAAAATAAGCATTTCTTTGCCACTTTCTACGCAAGCATCCATCAATCTTACCAGCGCATTGATATTCGTATAAAACCGCACACCTACGTCTTGAAGGTCGTAAAGTAAAACATCAACATCAGCCAGATCTGCTTTACTGGGTTTGTTTTTAGCACCATAAAGAGAGATAATGGGAATCTTGGTGGTTTGATCAATTTCATCTTTTACATGTGTGCCAGCACTTGCATTACCTCGAAATCCATGTTCGGGGCCAAAGACTTTCACGATGTTGACTCCAAAATTTTGTAAGCTATCTACCAGATGTTTTTGACCAATAATGGAGGTTGGATTCGCCATGATTGCTACCCTTTTACCCATTAGTAATGGAAGATATTTGTCTGTTTGATCGGCACCTGTTCTAATTTGTGCCGAAACAGAAATTGTAGAAAACGCTAAACTCAAGACAAGCAATACAATTTTCATAAATTTCAATGATTATTGGATGATGATCTCAAAAATTGCCCATGTATATTTTCAAAAAGGAAACGTTTTGAAATCTATTTATTATTGTGAATCGAATTGGGAATAAAAAAGAAATAAGAAGATGCCCTACAGGACTTCCATATTTTCTGAGAAAAGAGCAAGTCCATTTTAGCTATCAAAGATTGCTTAATTCCACATTTTCTATTTAGCTTTTTCCTGAGAAAAAAGAATTACAAGCTCTCAGCCAAATTTTTCAATGAATTTAAGATAGGGTTATCAGCGGACTCCGAGTCTTCTTCAACAGCATTGGGTCTATTGTCTTCTTGAAGGATTTCCAACTCAGTTTCCCCATCCAAATCCTGCAAATGGTAGGTCATAATGAAATAATTTTCAGGAATATCCTCCAATCCTGGTCTAGGGGCAAATAGGCTATATCTCACCATTTCATATGGTTGATAGGCAATGACTTTCCCCCATTGTTTATATATGTTTCCGTCCCATGCAGTACTAAAAGTAATGTCATCATCCACTTGCCAGGTCGTTTCAAGGTCACTGTTGAACTGCCAAGCTTTGATGTGAACGGGATTGGTAATAACTTCCCAAACCTTTGATTTATCAGCTTTGATTTTAATGCGAGATACGTTGATGGCCATTGCTTGTGTTGTTTGTTTTAAAAAAAGGATACTTTTGACTTGCTTCTAAATGATCTCAAAAAATAAATGCCTATGACCAATTCTATACTTGCGCCAATAAAAATAGAAATGGTTGCAGGTAATTGTAGGAAGAATGATGAAAACCCTGCCATAACCAACAAAATTCCTAAGACCCAATAAACTTTGTTGCCATATAATGTTTGAAAGGTTAAATACCTGCTACCTATGATCAACATCATTGCCTGAAAAAACCATTCAGTTTTTTGGAAGGACAAGACCAAAGCCATTGCAATACAAACAATCATAAAGACAGTTCCTTCCATGGCCAATTTACCAAGGGGATTGGCATCGTCATGTTTTCCAGAAGCACCCAATAATTTATTAAAAAGAATAGAAAGAGGGTGTATCAACATTCCACCAAAAAACAGAAACCAAATGGCTTTTTCTTCTGTGAAATAAATAGCACAAAGACCTGACAGCAACCAAATAAAGCCAGAAATAATTACACCAGCGAAGCCGCCAGAATAAGCGTCATTCATATTTTTTTGAGCTAATCTTATATTTTCCATCATGATATTCTATTCAATAGATGTGATCAGTTGAATTTTACAGCAATGTAATCGACTTTTATTTATCCTAATAACTTTCTCTTTAGAATAAGATTTTGATCCAAAGAATAATGTTGAGTGTACAGTATAATCTACAAGACTATTTTGGCTGGAATTATCAATAATTTCTAATGATAACAACACCTGCCACCACCAAAACTACGCCCAAAACCTTCATCAAATTTATGGGATTTTGTTGAGCGACCATTATGTTATAATGCTCCAATAAAATGGAGAATATCATCTGACCAGCGACAACCAGTCCAAAAGTAAGGCCTGGACCCAGTTTTGGAAACGCAAGTATGATGACCGTTACATAAAAAGCACCAAGCAAACCGCCTAACCACACTTGCCAAGGCGTTTCTTTCAATCCAGGAATCGAAATAGTTTGTTTGGTTAATAAAATATAAGTCACCAATCCAATGGAGCCAACTAAAAAAGAGAAAAAACTGGCAAAAACCGGACTTTCAATATTTTTCCCCAAACGGGAGTTTAATCCTGCCTGAATAGGTAAAAATGCGCCGGAGACGAAAGCCAAAAAAATCCAAAGTAATTTATTCATATAAATAATGTCTGGTGATCTTGGAATCAAACATAGAATTTAATCCATTCATATTCACCAATTTTTTTTTGACAAAATCAATAAACCTGCTGATTATCCAACCTTAATCAAAAAGGTTAAACGATGGCATAGGCTTTACAATAGCAAGTGCAAATTTATTGTGCGCTATGTACCTGATGACTTCACTTTTCAATGTGGCACTTCCATATATAATGCAGTAAACTCGTTATCAAACGTTTATAAACGTTTAATTACGGATAAATTGAAACAAGTAATGGGTTTTTGACTTATTTTTGGATTTTGAAACCTATTGAAAAGTAAAATTTCGCCGGAGAACCCACTCCGTCTCAATTTTCTGCCTCGACTTTTAAACTTTTATCTTCACAAGATAAATGGTCATTCCATTTTCATTGCTGATGCTGAAGCTAGGGGCGAAGCAAAAGGGGAATTTAAATCTTTCCGTACTACTGCTCCTTTTAGTCTGTCTTTTAGTATAAACCTATTTTGGTAAAACCGTAATAACAATCCGCTTATACCTCGTCAAAGCCGGTATGCCCTTATCCGTCACCTTCAAAATTAAATGAACAGTTTCTTTCTTCGTTACATCTGGGGCAGTAATGGTAACACTTGGATAATTGACTGATTGAATGATAATCTCTTTTTGATATGTTCCCGCTTCTGGATAATGAAACCACCAAGTGCTGATGTTATCGCCGTCCGGATCATAAGAATCAGCGGCGTTCAAAAATATCTGTTCGCCTGATCTTACAGTAAATTCAGAAACAACATTGATCCCGGGAACAGGAGCATGATTGGCTTCTTTGTAATCTGACAAACACCAGTCCATACGTGCTGCAAAGTCGTTTTGGAAATCTGCCCTCCATCTCCATAAACTGACCTTGTTATCAGTAAATGAAATTGTATCTGGCTTGAATATCCTTCCATATTCATTGTAAACCAATGGTACATAATGATCTGTTGCATTGGTCCAAATAGCTCTGGTTTCTGCTTCAAATGGTACACCAGAAGAACCCTTTTTTTGTTTGGAAAAATCTGGTTTGTAAAATTCATAGCGGCCACCCCAGCCACCCCATTCTGGATGTTCCGCATCATTCAATCCATTGGGAATCAACGAAAGAAATGCTGGAGTATCGCCTTCAACACCCCATGAAACATCTGGATATGCTGCACCCAATGGCCCATGACCTACCTGGATGTTTTTTGCCAACCAACTATTGCTGATTTCCTCATTATTGATGCCTTTGATGTGTGAATTGATGGCAGACCACGTTGCTTTGGCATACTCATCTCCAGGACTTACAATGTAAAATAAATCGGGAAAATTATTACGCATCCAAATGCCACTATCATCTTGATCGGAAATGGTATAAACCCTCAATTTTGCGATCAATCTTTTAGCTTCACTAGCAGATTTTGTATTCTTTATCTTAAACAATGCTTGAGCCAATGTGTTTGGACCTCCCCATACTGAAATCCATAAAGGGCGATCATCTTTTTCTTCCAGCACTTTGATGATCCAATCCGAACCTTCTGAGTCTTTCCCCTCTCCTACACCAAGCATGCCATAAACTGGCGATCCTGTCTTAACCAAAGATAACAGTGCCTCTTCAGACGGAAAACCAGGTTCATGGATCAACAAGTTATTCCTTACTTTGCCATAAGCTTGAATGATCTTTTTAATGGATTCTGGGGCTATCCTATTTTTTTGCCAGCAAGAGGTCGTTGCAACCATTCCTTTGATGTCAATCACATTGGAATACAAAAGTAATCGTACGAATGATTGGGTATCATCAGGATCTGCTTCAATATCCGATAAAATGATGACTCGATTTTTTTCAAAACTTTGGCCAAAAACAAAATGGATGGCCATAGAAAATAGAATGGTAAACAGAAGTTTTTTCATACTGCTGAAATGTTATTTTTGATTTGAATGTCGATTCAAAAATAGCATTATTTTTCAG
>JAKQLF010000018.1 GCA_029567325.1 Bacteroidota bacterium
CTTTTTCTTCTTTATTCATTTTGCAAAAATATGTAGACACACTTTATTGAACAGTCTCAATTTAATGTATAAATTGGGTTGAAAATGTTTTCATTACCAATAAATATCGAAGCTTTATAAAATGAATAGCATTAAAATCTTAATCTTTTTTATAAGCCTTTTCAGTTTCTTTACTGCATGTAAGAAATCTATAAATCATCCAAAAATAGACAAACAATTGACGATAAATTCTAAGGCACCCATTGTTAAAAAAGGCTTTTCGCAAGTGAGTGGCCTAAATATGTATTATGAAATTCACGGTCAAGGAAAACCACTGGTGCTCATCCACGGCGGCGGATCTACCATTGAAACTTCATTTGGCAGGATCATACCACTGCTCTCTCCATCTTGGCAATTGATCTGTGTGGAATTGCAAGCCCACGGTCGCACTGGAGATAGAAATACGCCAATTTCATTCAAACAAGATGCAGATGATGTTGCTCAATTATTGCAAAATCTTGGATTTGAAAAAGTCGCTATTTTGGGCTTTAGCAACGGTGCAAATACTGCATTGCAAATGGCCATCAGACATCCTGATCTTTGTAGCAAAATCATAGCTGGTTCACCATTGCTAAAAAGAAATGGCACTCTACCACAATTTTGGGATTTCATGAAAAATGGAACCTTTGAGCAAATGCCGCAAGCTTATAAAGACGCCTTCTTATCGGTAAATCCGGACAATGAAAAATTGCATAACATGTATGAAAAGTGTGCAAATAGAATGATCAATTTTGAGGAATTCTCGGATGAAGAAATATTGGCTATCAAGGTTCCTGTGCTTTTGATAAACGGGGAAAACGACGTTGCTACAACGGAACATGTTGTTGCAATGTCTAAACTAATACCTGCTTGTCAATTGGAAATCGTGCCTGGAGGTCATGGAGCATATATTGGGGAGATCACTACGTTAAGCCCTGAGACCCAAGAGCAAACATTCACAATTCCCGTAATTGAAAAATTTCTTTTAGAATAATTAACTCCATTAATGATTTATAAAGTAAAAATATCTACTATTTATCACTGTTCTTTGGAGCGAGCATTCAAAACACCTATGTTGTGCGATGTCACGAAAGTACATACTGGTTATGGTTTAATGCCGAAGGTGATCTATTGTACTGAGGACCAAAATTGGGGTCAGCCAGGAAGTAGTAAAAAAGTATTCGTGGCGAAGTCCATGACCCAAAA
>JAKQLF010000024.1 GCA_029567325.1 Bacteroidota bacterium
ACTCTATAATTTGGCTTCGAATGTATTGTAATGTTTCATTCGAGTATGTTCGAGCATCATTCTTTTGCATTTGCCAAAGATAAATATTATATTTAATTCATGCAAGAAAAATAGGAACTATTTTAATTCCACATTAATAAATACAGATTACCAACTGAATAGCCGAGCAAAACTTGGTATGGAAATGATTTATTCAGATGGGAAATCGGAGAATTTTGCTAATAATGGTGGGAGTTATCATTTTCTGTCGGGTGAATTTCTACGACAAGATGCTCTTTCCAAGGGAGTCAATACAAAACAAAATTGGATTTCAGCTATCTACTTCAATTACAAATTGTCACAAAACACCACATTCAATCTTGACTACAGTCATCTTAATTATAGCAACAATAATCCAGCTTTGATTCACACCAATTTCTTTGATGCTCAAGACCAACCAATCATGCCACAAAACTCCATTTTCACAGTAGGTAATAGAGGTCAAAGTCATTCACAGATCAAAGTGAATGTGATAAAGGCAGATGTTTCTACAAATTTGGGAACAAAATTAAATCTCGATTATGGGGGAAAATATAGCTATGTAAATAACTCCAATGAAAGTAAAATCGAAAGGCAAATTGGCACTAACTGGGAGATAGATACTCGATCACAAAGTAATATTAATGGCGCTGAAAATCTGGCTGCCGCCTATGCGCAGATTCAATATGCATTAAACCCAAAATCAAATTTACACGTGGGTTTGCGTTACGAATATTGGAACCGTGAGATCAATACCAATGCAAATCAAGGCAAGGAAGTTTTTAACATTGCTCAATTCTTCCCTTCCCTATTATTCACTCACCGCATCAATGAAATAGCCAATTTTAGTGTAAACTATTCCCGCAGAATCAGTCGTCCTGCTTATGCTGATTTGGTATCTAATCTATTTTATACCGACGCTACTTTTGTTTTTTCAGGCAATCCGCTGCTCAAGCCCACACTTTCTGATGTATTGAAAGCAGATTTCACCTTCAAAGGATTTAATGTGGGATTGTCATTTCAACATGAATCAAACCCAATCTTGAGGTACCAAATTACATCCAATGAAACCAATGACATTGGTATTTCATCTCCCCAAAATTTAGATTATCAAAACAGCATTAATTTATTTCTCAACTATCCCCTTCAAATTTCAAATGCATGGAGTGTCACTTTAAATACCACTACTTCACTAAGAAATTATCGTGTTTCATACAGTTTAAATCCTGCTGAAAAAACTTTTTTATTTCAGAATATAAATTGTTCACAAAGCCTACAATTACCAAAAAACTTCGAAATCGAACTTTCTGGTTGGTATAATTTTTCATATTTCGAAGGTCCCAATAAACTGAAAGGTTTTGGAGTGATGAATTTGGGAATAGCCAAAAAATTCAAGAACGACAGAGGTACACTCCAGCTTTCGCTGCCAGATTTACTCCAATCATTTCAAGTCAGTTCCCATATGGGTGGTATGACCCCTATTGCGTTCAATTTAAATACCATGTCTGTTTGGAATAGTGAAACTGCTTTGTATCGTGTGGTTAAATTGACTTACTCTAGGAGTTTTGGAGGAAATACCAAAAAGAGTGACTACAATTCTGAGTCAGAAGAGCGCAATCGAGTTGACAATTAATGTAGGCTTATACAGGGGAAGATCAGGTAAATTGGTTATGGAATTATCTTCTAGCTAATTTTGAATCAAAGTTTTAAGTTTAAATCAGCTTTCATTTTAGTGAGCTCTCCCAACAATTTTGTTTGCAAAACTTCATGCTCTTTTCCTAATTTTTTAGCAATTGAAACAACCGCAAAATTAAATGTTTCGATCTCTGTTTTTCTTTTATTCTGAATGTCTTGTAGAGTTGAGATAAGTTGTCCGTCTGACATTTTACTGATCATTTTCACACTTTCAATGACCTCTGAAGCTTTAAGGTCTACACCATGATAATTTGCAATTGTTACGCATTCATCGATTACTTTATCAGCAAGGTCCATAACAGCTCTATCCCTTAAAAAAATGCCATTATCTGTGTCTAAGAGAGGGCAAATTGAATTGAAAACACAGTTTGCTATTGCCTTCTTCCAAATGGTCAATTGTATGTTTTGTTCTGCTCTGAATTGAAAAATATCATTATTTATTTGGCTTACGATATGCTCCAATTTTTCACTATCTCCATTGATTATTCCAATTTGTGAAACCGCCACAGGCTTAAAGTTGACTAAATTGTTAGCTATTTGTTGGCAAGTTGTAAACAGCACACATCTGTATATATCAATAAAACCTTTTGTAATAAATGGAGATTCAACCTCCAGACCATTTTGCAATAACACAATCGGCTGGTTCAAAGCTTTAAAGCTTAGACTTTCAGCTAGTTCTTTATTTCCATGGGATTTACTGGTCACTAATACTAGACCATTTAATGTTGTATGGCTGGACAGTGCGCTCACTTCGATCTCACATTCTTTTATGGATTCACCATTTACTTGAATTGTTATTGTTTCCATTTGTGTCGGCACGTTATCAACACTCCCTCTGATTATACAAACATTTTTTCCTTCCAATTTCAAAAAAACGGCCAGGGCTTTTCCTACTGCTCCAGCTCCAATGATGAATATTCGCTCTTCCATATTTGTGTTCATAAAGTACCTTTTTCCAACTGTTCTAAATAAATAAACTCAGGAGCCTTTACTCCAGCTTCTATCCTTATTCTTATTAATTCAGGAGACTCAAAAAACTTTTTTGCATCTTCTAAAGAAGTCCAAGAAGAGAAATGGACTATTTTATTTGAATTGTCTTGGTATTTGAGTAGCTGATAGGAAATTTCACCCCCTTGCTTTCTGATGTCAGCAGCATTGTCAAAAAATGT
The DNA here is from genome assembly GCA_029567325.1 of Bacteroidota bacterium. Lineage (GTDB taxonomy): Bacteria > Bacteroidota > Bacteroidia > Chitinophagales > Saprospiraceae > JADKBO01. Next base: position 2,883 of record JAKQLF010000024.1, read on the forward strand.
TTTCCAAATATGGTAATCCTTCACTTCATGAATAATCAGTACATAGTTCATTGTTTTGTTTCTTTAGTTTGATTAAAATATACCGTTCGGTCTTTTTATGGGCAAAAAAAACTATTTTAAATAATGAGAAGTAACATTTGTCTTAAGGGTCTCCAATAGTCCATTCAGAATTTTTGGATTGTCAGAAAGTTTGCTCATCATCAAGCCACCTTGTATGACACTAAAGATCAATGCAGCCTCTTTTTTAGCATCTATTCCTTCCTTAAATTCATTTGATTCAATTCCATTTTGGATAATATATTCAAGGCTTGCTAATAATTCATTCAACGCCTTTTGTGCTTTGACTTTCATAAATGGTAAGTTATCATCCGCTTCAATTGCAGTATTGAGCAGCGGGCAGCCTCCTTCTGTCAAAGGAATAATGCTAAAGTTTTTATAAAAATTAAAAATTGCAAAAAGCTTTCCTTGAGCAGTGCTTTCATTTTTGGTTTTAAATCTGATACCCTCTTTTACTTTACCAATTGAAAGTTCAAAAGCCTCAATCGCAATTTGATCTTTACTGTCAAAATTACCATACACTCCCCCTTTTGTCAATCCTGTTGCTTGCAAAATATCATTCATAGAAGTAGCGCTATACCCTTTTGTGTTGAAAATCGGTGCTGATTTTTCTATGATAAACTGTCTTGTTAAATCTGATTTTGAAAACATAGAGCAAATATAAACCATTCGGTTTATATTTTATAAATTATTAAAAATTTATTTCACTTTTTTTAAATAATTCACTGTGTCATAATTATTCGAAAACAATTTAAAATAATGCTAACCTGGACAAGAGAAGATAGACGAAAGAAGAAAGTTCCAAATAGGACAACAAACCCTATTCTGTTTGAAATAACATGTAAAGCTTTCGTATCCTGTCTTTCGTCTTTCTTTTTCCGAACTATTGTGTCATAATCAGCCCTCTAAATTGGTTAAATCACAACCGTGACATTTTATAATAAGGCCATATATTTGCTTTCCACATAAAATCGGATAATTTTAATTCATGGAATACAAAATCAATTCAAGTCAAATATCAGAAACTTACCTAGAGTTAGCTTCCGATTTTGTACAAATACTCGAAAGCCTGTCAGATGATCAGATCAATCAAATTCCAAAAAAAGGTGGTTGGTCAGCAGGGCAAGTTATAAGCCATGTTACAAAAGCAAATAATAGTAGTTTTTTGACGGTTGAAGGTGTTCCCGCTGAACGAAATATCAGTGAACAACTTCCATATTTGGAAAAAACCTTTATGAATTTTGATGTTAAAATGGTTGGGCCTGATTTTCTTGCTCCAGAGGACAAAGTTTATACAAAACAAGGTTGTATTTCGGCAATTAATCAATGTTTTCAATCTCTTATCGACGCTTTACCAGGTAGCAAATTGGATGAAATTTTGAATTCACCTCTCGGCTCTCTTACTAAATGGGAAATCGCTAATTTCGTAATTTATCATTCCAAAAGGCATTTGTATCAATTAGGTAACATCCAAAAATCATTGACAATTGACCACAAAAAAGAACTAGCTGCCGCATTTTCAGATGGGAAATTCTCAGCAGTTTATGATTATTTAGCAGAAGATGTTCAGTGGATTGTTGTTGCAGGACGTGAGACCAATGGAAAAACCGCAGTGATGGCAGAATGTGACAAAATTGCAACCTATTTTGCTTCTGTAACAACTGATTTTCAAACCCATTTTGTAATCGCAGAAGGTGATACAGTGGTGGTCAGTGGCACTGGAGCATTTTTGAGAAATGGAAAAAGATTTTCGCACATCTCTGCGTGCGAAGTTTATGAATTCAACCAAGCTGGCCAGATAGCGAAGATTAAGTCGTACTGCATCGAGGATAATAAATAAGATAAAAAGTATAGGTTTATGCAAACCATCAGTAAACAGGAAGTTATTTTATTCACCGCATCCTCCATGGTGCTACTGGCCTTGGGAATAGACATCATGTTGCCTGCTTTTACTGAAGTAAGAAAACATTTTGGTATAGCGTCAGATAGTATCATCACGACCAATATTGTGGCTTTTTTCTTTATGGGCCAAATCACACAAATATTCTTTGGCTATTTAACAGACCGATTTGGAAGAATATCCATCATCCGTTTGGGAATTGTTCTTTATATATTAAGTGGTATTGCCGTTGTTTATGCGCCAGTGATCGAACTGATGCTATTCTTTAGATTCATTGCCGGTGTTGGAGCTGCAGCTGTAGTCATGACTGCAATTGCCAGTGTAAGAGATCGATATGCAGGCGATGAAATGGCCAAAATTATGTCTTTTGTATTTACCTTGTTTTTAATAATCCCAATAATTGCTCCCACAATTGGTGCTTGGGTCATGCAAATATCCTCTTGGAAAACCGTTTTTCTTATTCCACCATACTTTGCAATTATTGTATTTATTTGGACTTTTAGAATACCAGAAAGTCATCCAAAAGAGAAAAGATCCAAAGCAGGCTTTAATGAAAGTTTAAGTAAATTGAGAACAATCATTTCAAACAGAACCTTCATGAGTTATACTTTCATAGCCACGCTTATATTTTCCATTTTAAGCAGTTGGGTTTCAAGTTCTGAACGTATAATTGGAGAAATTTTTCGCAAACCAGATTTATTCACCATCATATTTGGTTTTACAGGATTATTGATGGCTGCATTTGCCTTTCTTAATTCCTATTTATCAAAAAAAATAGGCGCAAAAAAATCTCTTCGGTTGTTCTTGACCTCCTATTTTATAGTTTCATTAATTCTAACTACCATTACAATTCTCAATAATAATCAGCCCTCTATCATTGTATTTTTTATATTAGTAGCTTTAATGATGGGACTGACAGCGGGAGGAGACCCCAATAGCAGTGCCTTAGCCCTTGAACAAATGGGTGAAAAAGCTGGGCTAGCAGCCTCCGTGTATGGAACCATTTTCTTCTTCATTGGCTCGGGATTAGGTTCTGTGATTAGTAGCCTTATGACAAATAACATCTTAGCCCTTGCTTGTGGAGCTCTTATTTTAAGTGCAATAGCTTTGACTTTATTTACAAGTGAAAATAAAAGAACTCAAAAAACTGAAGAGATTAAAATTTAAATTGACACATAAAAAATTTTCATCATGGTTAGAAAAGTATATCAAGTGAGTGTTGCGGCACCTAAAGAAAAATGCGCCGATCTGATGCTTGGCCTTACAGATAAGAGCACCTATGAAGCATGGACTGCAGAATTTAATCCTACTTCAACATTTGACGGTTCTTGGGATTTGGGCAGTAAAATAAAGTTTGTCGGCGTAGATGAAAATGGCAATAAGGCTGGTATGCTTGGCAGAATTGTCGCGCATGAACCCGCCAAATTTGTATCTATTCAACATTATGGTTTAGTAGAAGGTGAGCAAGAAATTACTGAAGGCCCTCAGGTAGAAAGTTGGGCCGGTGGTCATGAAAACTATACATTTGAATCCGATGGCCAACAGACAACCATTACAGCAGAAATTGACGTTACTCCAGAACACCTTGATTATTTTGATAAAACCTACCCTGCTGCTTTACAAAAGTTGAAGGAAATTATCGAGGAAAATTAAATGACAATTTAATAAAAGGATAAATGGAAATATTGCCAAATCTTGTCATATTATTGAGCTCTTTGTCATTGCTCAGCTTATGGGTTTTGCATTTTGTGAGCCCTGAATTTAAACCTAGTTGGCGAATGATCAGTGAATATGCCCTTGGAAAATATAAATGGCTCATTACCACCTTTTTCTATTTATGGAGTGTGGCTTCTATCATACTTTCCGTGCTGCTTTGGAGTGAAGTAAGCAGTACTTGGGGTAAAATCGGAGTAATTTTGGTTCTTATTTCCGGTATTGGAGCATTTATGGGCGGACTTTTTGACTTAAAACACAAAAACCATGGACTGGCATTTTTACTAGGTACTCCCACTTTACCAATTGGTGCATTGCTTGTTTGTTATCATTTGCTTTCAAAGCAAAATTGGCAAATCCATGAGACGTCGATTTTGTATTCCACACACAGCACATGGATCAGTTTTATACTTATGGCTATCAGTATGGTAGTTCTTATGAGTGGTTATAAAAAAACTGGTTTGCCAATGGGTCCTGATGTAGAACCTCCAAAAGAGTTGCCAAAAGGAGTGATCGGTGTAAATGGATACTTCAACAGATTATTAGTCTTTTGTTATATTCTTTGGTTGATTGTAATGGCCAATGTTATAAACTAATTTACTTTAATTTAAAATCTAAAACAATATATGAAACAGAAAATTTTCAATGGCGTATCCATCCTATTTGGTCTTTTGTTGATCAATGGTGGTTTAAACAAATTTTTGAATTACATGCCTGTACCAGAGGGGCTACCAGAAGGCTTGCTAAAAGACAATGAGGCTATCATGGAAATTGCATGGTTAATGCCGTTGATAGGAATGGCTGAAGTAGTTGGTGGATTACTTATTTTAATGCCAAAGACCAGAGCACTGGGAGCTTTGATTGTTTTTCCTGTAATGGTTGGCGTTTTATTGACACATATTTCTGTGGCTCCAAGTGGGCTTCCTATTGCCATTGTGATTTGGGCAATTTTGATATGGATCATTTATGAAAATAGGGAAAGGTATTTGCCAATAATCAAATAATAGTTTGGAAGAAAAAGAAGAGAAAAAAAAAGGCATGTACCTATAGCCATAGGTATGAGAGAGAAAAGACGAGAGAAAAAAGGCATGTACCTATAGCGTAGGTATAAAAGAAGAGGTCATTAGTTGTCAAATTGATTCAACTATGGTCGAGGCATTAGCTCTCAATTACTTTTGGAATTTGGGATTCAAAGAAACATAGGTTCGAACAATGTAGTAATCATGGATTTGAATCCATGGGATACGATAAAGAATAAGTTGGAGTTCCATGGGAACGGTACATATGGCTTTTGGTACGATCTCCGTGCAGTATATGGATCGTTCCTATGGAACTCTGAGTTTGGTTTAGTTTTCTTACCCAGGATTGAAATCCTGGGTTACTAAATCGGTCGAGGCGCTGCCTCTGGATTAATTATGGAATTTGGGATTGAATGATGGTCGAGGCATTAACTCTGGATTACTTATTGAATTTTGGAATTAAAGAACCATAGGTTCGAACAATGTAGTAACCATGGATTTCAATCCATGGGACATGATAAAGAAATGAGTCGGAGTTCCATAGGAACGGCGCATATGGTTTCTGCCCAGATCTCTATTTACCACATGGATCGTTATCATAGAACTCTAAGACCAAGGTTGAAATCCTAGATTACTAAAGATTCGACGCAAATTAACCTCAATCATAAAATCCTTCTTCCATACCAATTAAAAATGTTGTTAGCGAGACAACAATTAAAAATATAATGATGGTTGTGAGCACACTGCGAATCATTAAACTGATTTTTGAATAGCCAAAAGCAGAAAAGAATTGAAAATAATACCAAACTGAAAAAACGAAAGTCAAAATGCCAACAACAGTGAAAATAAAATCCATAGATTGGTTGGCTCGAATAACAATTGCTATGAGCGTAAAAGTAATTGCAATTATCAATTCTCCGCAGACTTTATAAACATTTAAAATCAAATGTTCCGTAAAATTCTTTTTACTTTTTTTAAAAAACAGCAAAGTAAAAAGTGCCAAAAAGGGTATTCTTATGAGAATAAAGAATTTGGGATAAGCACTGGTAATTCTATCAAAATCAGTAATTAAATCTTTATCCTTTGAAAAGTAATACGTCGTGTCAATCAATTTTATTTCTGAAATATTTCAGACAATATGCCCAATGGTAATGATCAAAATGACAAAAGTTAGATAGTTAAAATGATTAACTCTTTTGCCTTCTATGTATTCACGGATGCTGTGACCAGGGCGTGACATCAATTCTTTAATCGTATAGAAAAACCCCTTGTCTATATTCAACAAGCTGTTGACCAGGTCATTGAGGATAAACTGTTTTAATGAAAAGCGTTGTATTGCTGCATTTTGACCGCAATGAGGGCAAAAATTACTATCCACCGACTGATTACAGTTTAGACATTGTTTTGCCATTCGATTATTTTCTTAAATGAAAGGTGTTTTATTTGACTTTAGCATTAAATGTCCAAAATACCAGTAAGTCCATCAGAACTAATTGGAGCCGAAGTATGCTGATGCATTACTTTCCAACCATCTTCCAATTTTGAAAAACCTAGGGTAATTCTATTTTTCATACTTCTCAAGACAGCACCATCTGAAGCAATTGCTTGAAAACCAATAAGGGCACTTGCAAATCCTACATTACCAGACTGATTGATTTTTATCATTTCAAAATCTACCTTCACTTTTTCTTCACCCAAAGACCCCAGCCAATCAACAATCATGTTTTTCCATTCTGGTAGATTCAACATGAAACCTTGATCCCACATGTCAAATATTACGACTTGGTCATCGTAAAGATTGACCATGGTTGACGAGTCCTTGCTCCAAGCCGACTGTTTATAAAGCTCGAAAAAATCTGAGATTTCCTGCATAATTTAAATTTCTAGAAGAATATATAACTGGAGTAAATCTACTTATTTTCTAATAAATATTTAAATCACACGGAGAGCTTTTGTGACGTTCTAACTTAAATGATATTTGAATCTTGAAAACAATTATTACTCTTATAAAATGTATTCAAGATTTATCAAACCCAAATTATTGAAAAGACAATCCCTTTTGCCCATCCCCATATTTGTATGGAAAAAATGCATCCTCAAGCACTTCGCAACTGACTTGTATATTGGTGCCCATAGAATCTCCAAAAATACTACAAACGGCAGAGTCTGCAGCATCTCTCCCTGTTGCAATCTTTACCAATCCATTTAATGGGGCAAGTTTCGTTGAATCAAAAATAATCCAATTGCCATCGATGTATGCTTCAAAACAAGCATGAAAGTCTTGCGAGACCAGTTGGTATGCATAACCCGTGAAGTACCTTGCAGGTATGGATAGCGCGCGACACAATGCAATACCCAAATGTGCAAAATCGCGACAAACACCCACCCTTTCTGTGATCGTATCCATGGCCGAGGTATTGGTATTGGTGCTGCCGCTCGTATACTCTATATTGTTGTATATCCACTCCGAAATGCCTAACACTTGTTCATAAACTGTTTGGTAATTGCCAAATTCTTTGTAAGCAAATTTCATCAATTTATCAGATTGACAATATCGACTTGGGTACAAGAAACTAGCGATATAACTATCCAATTCAACCAAGTCCACAATATTTTCTGAATTTCTTTCATCAATGATTTTGTGTTGCATGTCGACAGTAGCTGAGTAGTCAATGGTAAAGGTCATAGGCTCATCTACTTTGATGCGCGTAAAACGACAACTTTCGTCATGAGAAGCATACTCTTCCAAACTCATGTAGGGATTCACCCAAATTTGTTCTTCTAAAACAGTCTGGCTGGGTGTTTTTAATGCATGTATGTTGAATATAAAAGTAGTTGGGGCGTTCACTTGATAGGACAATGAACTGTGTATTTTAAATTTCATTTATTCTTTTTATTTTAATTTATCAAAAGCTGATTTGATCCATTCATCAGGTAATTCATCCACTACATCATTTAGCCTGTTTTGCCAAAAATCAGCGACAGAATTTAAATCTTTGGCCGTATATCTGTGCTCCTCCATCTCAAAAGAATCTCTTTCATAAATTACCACATCAATGGGAAAGTCAACATCATTGGAACTTATCCTAGTGGAATCAAAGGAGAGAAAACCAGCCTTTAGGGCATTTTTCATACTGGAATCATAACTCAAAACCCTATTGAGCAGGGTCTTTCCGTGTCCAGAATTCCCAATGATTACATAAGGTGAATCATTGTGAATCTCCACCCAGTTTCCTTCGGAATAGATCAAAAATAGTTTATGTTCTTCATCATCAGCCAACTGCCCGCCAATGACAGTATTGAGGTTGAATTTGAGCCCAGCATATGCCAGTGCGTCTTTATCTTCGTTGGCAACCCTTTTGACTTGCTCACCAAAATCATTGACTGCTTTGTACATCTTATTATGACTCATCACGCCTGCATTAAACAACTCTTGAAAATAAATCACCGCTTTGTCCCTCACTGATCGCAAACCGCTGGTCATTATAAATAAAGAATGTTTGTCTCTTTGTTCAACGTATATCTTCTTTTTGGTAGATTTATTGGTTCCGGAAGTAATTTGAGTATCTGCGATTGCAATTAAACCTTGTCTTGTTTTTATACCTAAGCAATATGTCATTGTAAATTTATTCTATTATAACCTCTTCAGGATATACATTCAAAACCTGCAAGATACCCTTTAAAAACTATTAGGAAGTAGTAAGAGACAGTTTAAAACCATTTAAGTTCAGCTTATTACTCAATTAATAGACAGATCCTGAAATGTTCAATTAATTGACCATTAGCATCTTAGAGCCGTTCAAATTGTATTATTGTAATACTCCAAACGATATTTTATTATTGACAGTAATATACAAACTAAATTTGCGATAGACGCTTTCCAAATTTCTTTGAACCAACTTTAGCTGTTTTATTAATTTTTAAAATTTTCGATCTCCATTAAAATTAATTTCAAAACGCATTTAAGGTTCTTGATTGTTCAACAAATAATTGACATAATTATTACAAAATAAAAATTAGCCCTCCATTTTTTCTGCCATAAATGATGTAAGTGTAAAATTTCGTTTTACAAAGTCAGATATATTTAATTTTAAAAATACTTTAAAAATAAACACATTTTCATCCACAAATTCTAAAGATGGTCCTATATATTTGGCGCCTGAGTCGATTTAAATCAATTTTTAGTTATTGTCCACAAAATCAATCCTGTATGAAGTATTATTTAAAAAAGCCACAACCTCTACAACAAAAGATATTTTTTATGCTCCTTTGGTTTACGGCAAGCTTTGGTTTGCAAGCCCAAGTATGCGAACCCATTTCTAATGGCGGATTTGAAACCAATAGCGGTACCAACGTTTTTGCTGGTTGGGATTATTACAATGGCGCCTCAAATTTTTCTATTTCAACCGACATGGTCCATGGGGGAACAAGTTCCATGCAAGCTGCCAATCCAGGGACACCAAATACTTACTCACTTCAAGTATTGGCTCCTGCATTTCCAACTGTGGTAGGCCAGCAATACACCTTTAAAATTTGGATCAAAGCACTCAATAATAACACCACAACAATACAATTTTCAAGAAGAGACGGCAGTGGTAATAATGAAAATGGCTACATGACCACAGGTACCATTTCAAGTCAATGGACTGAATTGTCCTACGTTTTTACTGCCCAATACACGAGTACAAGAATTACTTTAAATTTGGGAGGAACCACTGCAAATACATATCATCTAGATGATGCGTGTGTGATTTCTCCTACTGTGGCACCTCAGGCTTGCACATCTCTTACAAATGGAAATTTTGAATCTGTGAGTGCGCCAAATATGTTCACTGGTTGGTCATATTTAAACGGAGCATCCAATTTTTCTATTTCAAACGACATGGTACATGGAGGTTCCAGCGCGATGCAAGCTGCAAATCCAGGCATGACCAACAGTTTCAACGTGCAGGTCCTAGCTCCTGCATTTCCAACAGTAGTAGGGTTACAATATACCTTTAAAATATGGATCAAAGCATTAAACAATAACACCAACACCATCCAATTTGCCAAACGTGATGGTAGTGGTGGCAATGAAAATGGTTATACAACTACGGGAACTATTCCTGACCAATGGACAGAATTATCTTATACTTTTACTGCCCAGTATAGCAACACCAGAATCACGATAAATCTTGGTGGAGCAACAGCAAATACCTATTATCTAGATGATGCATGTATGGTGGAACCCAGTATTCCTGCTCCAACTTGTTTACTCAGCAATGGAGGTTTTGAACAAGGATCAGGTAATACTTTTACTGACTGGTCAATTTTCAATGTGATTGCTGGTGTGACTGTTACACAAGAAACTGCCATGGTGAGAAGTGGAAGTAGGGCTGTGAATGTAAGTGTTGGAGCGAATGGAAACTCTTTTCAACCACAATTACTTACTCCTCTTATTTCTGTCGTACCCGGAGCAACATACAAGTTTAGTGTATATGCAAAATCTGCGAATAGCTCGACGGCAAGCATACAAATGTCAACCAATAACCCAAGTAATATTCAGCAATTTTCTGCAAACTTGCCAGTAACCATCAATTGGACTCAAGTTTCTGCAGAGTTTGTTGCCAATGCAAGCACCATGAGATTTGTGCTCAATTTGGGAGCAAATGCCAATACTTATTATTTGGATGATGCTTGTTTGGAATTGGTATGTACCAGTACGACCCATGTTGCACCAGCTCAAAGCCCGATTGCAGCTGGGAAGACAAAATTCCTTGGGAATATTTATGCCAATCACGCCTTACCAGAATCTGAGTTTATAAAATATTTCAACCAAGTGGTGTCTGAAAATAATGGCAAATGGGGATCTATAGAAGGAACAAGAGATGTCTTCAACTGGACGAATATTGACATAGAAAGACAATTTGCATTGGCAAATAACATGCCATACAGATTCCACGTATTGTTGTGGGGTTCTCAACAACCAGCTTGGCTTACTGGTTTGTCGGACGAAGAACAAATAGATGAAATATTGGAATGGTTTAAGGGCGTTTCTGAGCATTTTTCAGGACCAAATACCTTAGAATATGTGGAAGTGGTCAATGAGGCACTCAACCAGCCACCTATTTATGCCCCGGCACTGACTTCACTCAATACCACATTGGGCACAACTCCTAGCCCTTATGACTGGGTTGTAAATGCCTTTAAATTGGCTAGAAGTTATTTCCCAGCAGAAACAAAGTTGATGATCAATGAGTATCGCATTGAAAATGAATCAGCCTTTACCAATAACTATGCTAACATCATTGCTCTTTTAAAAGCTGACAATTTGGTAGATGTTGTGGGCATGCAAGGACACACTTTCAGTACAAAGCGTTATGGTTCAGGGCCATTCGAAAATGTTACGGCAAACCTTGCAGCCAATCTCCAAACGATCGCTGATCAATGTTTACCCATCATGATAACTGAATTTGATATTGAGGGCAATAGTTACTTAAACATGAGTGGCCAAGCTATCGTTGGAGGTACTCAAGCACAAAAAGACTCTTTCCAACTTGCAGAATATAAAAGAATATTTGGCCTTTACTGGAATCACCCCTCTGTTGTGGGAATCACCCTTTGGGGCTGGAGAAATGGCATGTGGCAGTCAACATCTGAAGCATATTTATTTGATCAATGTACAGGTTTGCCAAGACCCGCATTATCGGTTTATTTAAATGACAGCATCAGAAATTCAAATCCACCTTTGGATATTACTTGCGATCCAGGCTTTGAGGTTGCTTATACCTTCACAATTCCTGACAGTTTGTCTCCATTTGGACTACAAGATCCTTGCTCTTGTGGAGACACACTCAATGTTTTTGACGACAATGGTTCTGTTGTACTTTTCCATGATTATTTGCTCATTACAGGTGCTGAAGTCGGTGCAAGCGTCAGTATTACTAATACGACCAATTTCTTCGATGCAGCGGGCAACCCAATACCAACTCCAATCATCGGTACAGTGGATGAATTTGGTCAATTTAGAATTGAATATTATCACCCTGCAAGTGTAAGTGCCACTGCAGATGTTACTGTGGGCAATGAAACTCAATCTTTTGTAGGTAGTTCATGTGAAGCATGTTTGGTCATCATACCTACGATGGATCAATGGGGCATCATCATATTACTTTTATTGATGAGTATCGTGAGTGTTTTGGTTTATAAAACAAGCTTAATACAAAAACTTGGTTTCACTAAATAAGGTAGAAAACACTATTTTTATGTTTTGATTTGCAAGTAAATTGCACAATATAAAATCAAAAAAAGAGCTGCATGTGTATCATATGCGGCTCTTTTCTATTTCAAATCGGCCACAAAAATTAGCTTAATGAGGAAGTGTACTTGCTTTAATCTTTTGTCCATACTGCTGATGAATGTTTGTTTATTGGCTCCAACTATTGGTCAAATAAATCCTCCACAACCTGTAGGACCAATTCCAACAGTCAATCAAATGCGTTGGCAAGAAATGGAATTTTATGCATTTGTACATTTATCTGTAAACACTTACACAGACATGGCTTGGGGTTATGGTGATGAAGACCCAAGTATGTTTAACCCTCAGGATTTGGATTGCAGACAATGGGCAAAAGTTTGTAAGGATGCTGGAATGAAGGGCATCATCATCACAGCAAAACATCACAGTGGATTTTGTCTTTGGCCATCAAAATATACAGATTATTCTGTAAAAAATGCACCCTGGAAAAATGGTAAAGGTGACATTGTAAGAGAATTGGCTGATGCTTGTAAGGAATACGGTTTGAAGTTTGGTGTGTATCTTTCTCCATGGGATAGAAATCATGCAGAATATGGGAAACCAGCATACATTACTTATTTCAGAAACCAATTGACAGAATTGCTCACCAATTATGGAGATGTTTTTGAAGTCTGGTTTGACGGAGCAAATGGTGGGACTGGTTATTATGGGGGTGCCAATGAAAATCGCAAAATAGACCGGACAACTTATTATGATTGGGAAAACACATACAAGCTGGTACGTCAATTGCAACCAGAAATAGTCATTTGGAACGATGGAGGGGATCGAGCAGATCTTCGGTGGGTAGGCACAGAATCAGGTTATGTTGGTGAAACCAATTGGAGCTTGCTCAATGCTACCGGAGATGTGCCAGAAGACATGCTCAGACATGGATTGGAAAATGGGGATTCTTGGGTGCCAGGAGAAGTCAATACTTCCATCAGGCCAGAGTGGTTTTACCATGCAAAAGAGGATGCTAAGGTAAAAAAACTACCTCAGTTGATGGATATTTATCACCATTCCATTGGTCGTAATGGCACGCTATTACTTAATTTTCCCATCATGCCTAATGGTTTGATTCATGAGTATGATATCCAGTCAATCAATGAGTTAGCTGGTGCCCTCAAAGTTGCATTTGCAAAAAATCTAACGAAAAAAGCTAAAGTTTCCACTAGCGGTTTTCGGTCTAATCAAAGTAATTTTGATGGAATGAAAACCATTGATGGTGAGAAAAATACTTACTGGGCACAAGACGATGGAGTAACGTCAGCCAGTCTTACCCTCCAACTTACTAAAAAGCAACCATTCAATCGATTTTTAGTGCAGGAATTCATACAATTAGGTCAGCGCGTCAAAGCATTTACTGTTGAAGCATGGGTTGACGGGAAGTGGAAATTATTGGCAAAGGAAACAACTATAGGTTACAAACGAATACTGAGATTCCCGACGGTATCTTCATCTAAGATTAGGTTTTCGATTTTGGATGCCAAAGCTTGTCCTTTGATCTCCAATATTGAAGTGTACAATGCTCCACAAATTTTGGCACCTCCTCAAATCAGGAGGACTCGATCGGGTGACGTAATACTCAAAGCTGCGGACCCTGAGTCAGAAATTTATTATACACTTGATGGTAGTCAACCAAAAAAAGGAGGCTTGAAGTATAAGGTTCCTATTCAAACTAGTAATGGAAAGGTAAAGGTAAAGGCATTGGCGTATGATGGTCAAACTGGTAAAGTAAGTGCTGCAGGTGAAGACCAATTTGACATCAGCAAAAGTAAGTGGGAGATTTTAAATATTGCTGATACTATGGCATATCAAATGCTGGATGGAGATTTTAACACAGCGTGGCAAGCACCAAATAAGTCCACTTTTGAAGTAATCATCGACCTCAACAAAATGATTGATCTATTAGGCTTCAAATATTTGCCTCCTCAACACTGGTGGGAGGAAGGAAATATCATTACTGAGTATCAAATTTACTCATCGAATGATGGAATAAATTGGGGATTGACAAAAGAGGGAGAATTTGCAAACATCAAGAATAATCCAGTTTGGCAAAACATACTTTTTGAGAATCCAGCGCATGCTAAATATCTCAAATTTGTATCCCTTAAAACTGTGAATGTTGAATCCAGGGCCGCTTGCGCAGAATTTGATGTGATTACTAAATAAACCAAAAGAAGCGTGAAAAAACAGTATTTTTTCACGCTTCTTTGAGAACGGATTGAATATGAATTTACTTAAAATGTAAACCTCACAGCAAATCCACCCCAGCCTCCGCTGAATCCATCATAATCGCCAAACTCAAATGAAGGTTGCCAGTCTGCTGATATGTTGATGGGAATGCCTTTGAATTTATAATCCAAGCCCAGTACTCCGTCAATACCAACTGTTCTACTGCCTTGAAAAAATCCGGTTTTATAAAACGCAACGTGGGCTCCAGGTCCAACATACCATCGCAAACCTCCAGGATTTCCAATCTCTCCATGATATTCATATAAAGCTGTCAATCTTGAACCCCGTTCGTAAAAATATCCAATGAACTCAAATGCATTGGCATAACTTACGAAATGTTTGAGTGTGATTCCAGTTGGATAAAATTTGGCACCAATAGCGGTGGAATATGTACTGCCTACGTCCTGAGCTTTTAAATTTTGATTGGAGATAAAAACCATCATGCCCATCAACAAAAACAATCTGACTATGCTTTTTTTCATTTTAATACTTTTAATAGATTAGTTCACTTTTTCTAAAATTGCATTACCTACTTTGTAGGTGGTTCGACATATCTAGGCATGAACGTGCGGGGTAGTAGGCTTTGTTCATTACTAAAATCAAAACAGGCTATTTACTTCGAAATTAATGAAATAAAAAAAGCCTGTGAGTGTTACTAAAATCACCACAGGCTCTATTTATGAAGTTATATTTTTCAAAGAGGTTGAATTTTCAAAAAACAAAAACCCAACCTTCACCTAATCTTCTATCCACAAGGTTCTTTTTGATTGATGTCACAAAAGGTAGGCCACCAAGGATTGAATTTCTCATCCTTTTCCATGTTACTGTTTTCAAATAATGCTTCCAAGTCATTTCCGTATCTCAAATGCATGTGAATGGGATCTCCATGAGGAGACCTTGAAATCACATAGGTATAGGTAGAACAATCACCTGAATAATTTTCCACTTTTTTGAATATGTCCCAAATTGATGTTTTGGAATCGTTTGGAAAATAGTGTGGATCAGGTCGACTGCCCATATATTGGTAGCCACATTCTGCTAATTGGAGTGTCAGGTCATTGTGATCGTAGAAGGTCATTTTGGTAAGAGAACCTTTTTCATCAGTAGTCATCAATTTGATTTTACCAGGATTTCTAGGATCATTTTGCGTAAGAGAGTCTCCAGGATTCATTTTGAATTCACCATTCATTCTCAAATAAGTAAAAGCAGGTTGTTCGCCGGGTGATGGTGCATGAGTATGGCCATCAGCACCGTTTGCATGGCTATGTGTTTCATCACCATGAGTATGCCCAGCGTCGTCATGAGAATGGGTGTGATCATCATCACCATGGCTATGGGAGTGATTGTCTTTACACCCACTGATAAGTAATATCATTATTCCAAATTGAAATAATAAGAATGATTTAAATAATACTTTTTTCATTGTAAATAAATTTTGATTTTTTAAAAGGAATAATTAATACCAAGCATAACATTGCGCGTTGGTGCAGGAGCAAATGACTTTGAAGTGTCATCTCCAAAAACAGACTCTGAATATTTTGAATCGAAGAGATTAAGGACTTCAAGAAATATTCTGCCTGTACTTGCCTTGTATCCGCTAAAATTATAAAATAAGGTTAAGTTGGAAACGGTGTATCCCTCATAACTGGCATTATTTGTTTGAGACACAAAATAGGGTCCAACATCACGAATTCTGAATCGGCTTCCAAACCCACTTTCTGATGTATAGTTCACATCAAATGTAGCAATCGTCTTAGGAATACCTGTCAAACCTTTTCCTACCAGGTAATCCTCTCTGCTTTCCTTAATTTCAGTTTCAATGTAGGAGAATGTTCCTGTGAGAACCAAACTTTTTGCCACGTTTACACTAGCCTTTGTTTCGATGCCAGAACGTTGTGTTTTACCAGAATTCAAAAGTATACCAGAACCTGGAGGAAATTCCACAATTTCTTTAGATGAGTTGAGTGTAAATGCAGCAACATCCAACGTAAAATTTTCCACTTTGGTGTAACTTAGTCCTACTTCATACTGCCAAAGTTCTACCGGATCTAGATTTATGACAGCATCATATTTTGCTGAACTGTTGGGTAGTGAAAAACCGTTGGAAACACTTGCCCTTAGATCAAAATTCTCAACCAAAGTAGACCTGAAACCTAGTTTAGGGCTTATGTGAGAAAGGTCTTGAATTTTATTATTTACATTTTCCACATTGGGATCTCTTCCTTCAAAATCACCTTTAAATGTATCATACCTCAAACCAAGTGAAGGACGGAAATATTGACTTATTTCAAATTCTCCCTGCATAAAGGCAGAAATTGATTGAACGCTGAAATATCTTTCTTCTGTGAGATTATTTCTAATGCGATCTGTAGATGACCATCTAAAACGATCTGTTTTTTCATTGTAATATTCCAACCCGGCAAGCCAGTCAATTCCAATTTTAGAGACTGTACTTCTACCGTTCAAACTTCCTCCAGTTGCATAAACATCCCGTGTGTTGAAAGTTTCTGATTGTCCTCCCGGTGAATAATTGAATTTTGCAAAACGGGAGAAATCTTGCTGTACAGCATATCCAAATAATAAAAGTTTGAGGGAACTACTGAAACTGTGATTGAGGTCAACACGTTCAGAATAAAACTGCTTTGCACCCCCATCATTTTCTCCAAATACATCCTGCTGACGGCGTTTTTCCTCAATGAGGTATTGCGCTTCAGGTATATACCCAGGGCCGTTCCATTGACTTTGGTGCCCCATTAGTGAAACAGATATGTCCGTTTTGTCGGTAATTTCATATGATGCACGACCTGAAATATTGCCTTTTAGCACCTCGGAATTATCGCTGTATCCATCTGAATTGAAAAACTGAAATGCAAGATTTGTTTGTAATGCCTTTTTTGATTTTCCCAATAGAATGGTATTACCTTGAGCATATTGAGCATCAAGTGTATTGTAAGATCCCGCGCGGAGACTGATGTCCTGATATTCCCCACCCTTACGAGTTTCCAGGGATAAAGTTCCTCCTTGTGCAAACCTGCCAAACAAAACAGAGGAAGGTCCTTTATAAACTTTTAGCCTTTTGAGGTTAAGAGGAATGAGAATGTTGAGGTCAGCATAGCCATCTGAATGACCTTCTGCTTCATTCAATGAAATTCCATCAATTTCTACTCCTGCTTCTCCACCGTGCCCACCGCCTCCAAAACCGCGGATGGAAAACTGATCAGCTACACCACCCTGACGGTAAGCAACCAGGTCAACACCAGGAACTTGCTCAATGAGTCTCAAAGGTTGTTCTATGTTGAGATTTTTGATGTCATCAATATTCACCACATCGATGGTGATGGTGCTGTTTTCTAGCTTTAGAGATTCTCCTTTTACAGAGATTTCATCCAATACATTGTTGGCTGAGTTGAGGGAAAAATCAACTGTCAGTATTTGACCTTGTGTCAGATTTAATTTTTTACTGACCATTTCATAACCTATGTAACTGATTTCCAGTGTGTAACTACCCGGTGTAATGTTTTCTATATTGAACATACCATTTACATCGGTAGAGGATCCTTTATCTGTGTTTTTCAAAAAAGCATTGACGCTAGGAAGTGCCTCGCCATCACTACTTTGTATCATGCCCTTGATAGAAGCCATACTTTGACCAAATGCCATCATAGGTATCAACAGCACAACCAATATTTTTATATATTTAAATAATTGTATATGTGATTTCATTTTTAAAATATGTTTTTGGGTAAGTTCCTGCAATGAATGTCAGGAATCAAACCGAATTAAATGATTGTTACCGAAGAGAAGCTTTAGATTAATATCTCGTTTATCGAAACAAGGATATCAGAAAAACTTACATTTTCTGTAACATTAATTAAAAACTATCGGGCAGGAATTAGCCCTTTGGAGAATTCTATATTCCTTGATTAAAGAACCATTAATCGCAATGAAACACGAATAGTTGAATTCGGCATTGCAATGATTTTAAGCCTTACCGTTTGTGCAAAAACCATAATAAACCCCCAATTCAAAATAGGGTGAGATCAGGTGAAAACACAAAAAGTTGCTAGGAATAAGAATTAGGAATATAGTTTAGGAGGTGGTGTTGGTCCTTCAAGCTCGGTGGTCGAAGGTTGTAGAAATTGGAATAATTGTTTTAGTCTTTTTATTTTGTGGTATTCTGGGAGCGCATCAACATCATTACACTTTCCAATTAAAGTCAACATTAACAGACTTAAATTTTGCAATTCATTCACATCATTATCCTGTGATTCTACTTTTGAAAAGAAATCATAAAAGAAATCAAATTTATGCTCGTGGTGATGTGAATTTTCGTCAAGATCATCACCGTGGCTATGATGTGCGACATGAGCATGTTCATGATCCGAGTGATGTGTATGCAAGTCAAAACTTCCTTCTTGAATCATATGTACTATTGCATGACTAAATTGCCCAATATATCCAGCCAATGAGTTGAAGCTCAGGACCAAAAGCAATAGGTACACAACTGATTTATTCATTATATTGTTTCGACTGCCGTTATTTACGATAAAAAAGCTGTTTTGGATTTAAAAAGTTATAAAATATCTTTATTGGCTATTTTATTAAATCTTAAAAACTAAAAACCGAATGAAGCGCTTTGATCGTATACTTGTAATAATCTGTTTCATTCAATAAAATGGATTGACCATTAAAATCAAAATCTATGTCAATTAAAAATCGATTGCTGATCGCATCAACATTTCTATTTCTATTCTTTTTTCCAATTCTTCTTAAAGCCCACGGCATTAATGAATCCGACCAGCATACCCTTAGTCATGGCAGCCTACTTGACTATATTTTGGTGGGGGCCAAACACATGCTAACTGGCTACGATCATTTACTTTTTTTAACTGGAGTAATATTTTATTTAAAAGGGTTTAAAGACATCCTAAAGTTCATTACAGTATTTACCATTGGCCATAGTATTACCCTCATTTTTGCGACTTACATGGGAATATCCGCCAACGAGCACATCATAGATGCCATCATTGCGATCAGTGTCATATATAAAGGTTTTGAAAATTTAGATGGTTTTAAAAAAATTCTCAAGGTAGAATCCCCCAATCTTCTTTCCATGGTTTTTATTTTCGGTTTGATTCATGGATTTGGTCTTTCCACAAGATTGCAAGCCTTTGATATAGGATCAGAAAACGTATTGGCTAAGATTTTGAGCTTCAACATAGGTGTTGAGTTGGGTCAGATTGCTGCACTTATACCCATAGTTTTCGTCATTTCTAAATGGAAACAGTTTAAAAGTTACCAGATGTTCTACAAGTTAGCTAATTGGTTTCTAATTGTAGCTGGTGCTGGATTGATGGTTTATCAATTATATGGCTATTTCAATCCACATGATCACGGTGCCAATAATAGTCATCCGCATTCCCACGAACAACCTCATGACCATGGTGATGTTGAACATTCACACGACCACGGAGATGGTGAACATTCTCACGATCACGGAGATGGTGAAAATTCTCACGATCATGGTGACGGAGAACATTCTCACGACCACTAATAAAGCTGTAACAAAGGATTCTCCTAACTTTAATGGATTTACTATTTTGATTTGTGCCATTTAAGGACACATTCTTTTTATCTATTACACTTAGTCAACACGCTTGGTAAATTCAAATATAAATTAAAATCACAAAGCCAATTGGAATTGATTAAGGACCTGCATTGAGATTAAGATTATTTACTAAATAAGAAAAGCCACCCCAAAGGGCAGCCTTTCTCATCTAATCAAAATTGAGCATGAACGTTGGGATTACTCAGATCCTTTCACATTCATCTTTACAGAATTAATGGCGTTTGTTGGTCCAGTGATAAACAAGGTTTTGTTATCGGCTCCAGCAAATGAGCAATTTGTCGCCCCAGCAATTGGAATATTTAGGATGCGATTGCCGCTGGGGTTGAATGCTGTAATACCAAAACCGTTGCTGATGTAAACATTGCCTTTTTCATCCATGGCCATTCCATCACCACCCATAGCTGTAAATTTTTTAATATTGGTCAGTGTGCCATCTGCATTTACGTCAAATACCCAGGTACCACCCATATTATTTCCTGCCCACTTATTTACGTATAGTTTTTTACCGTCAGGTGTTCCAACCACTCCATTTGGCCATGAATCAGCATCCCATTCTGCCATTGTTGTGACTCTAGTCAAAGTTTTAGCACCTGGTGCAAGATAATAGACATGGCCTCCCTTACCAGTTGCTGCTTGTTCTGATCTCTTAGGCTCCCATGGCTGTTGGCGTGGATCTCCTGCGTCCCAATAACCTCTTGGAAATATAGGGTCTGTAATGTACATACCTCCTGTAATTGGGTTGATCCAAACGTCATTTGGCCCATTGAGTAACTTGCCGTTATAATCTTTTACAAGAATTTCAAACGTTCCATCAGGTTTGTATTTCCTCAACTCACCTTTGTAATCTGCACACGTAATAAGATTACCATCTTTGTCAAAAGCCATACCATTTGATCTACCACAGACGGTGACAAATGTAGAAACTGTATTATCTGCTGCCGACCATTTGTGAATTTTATCATTTGGCTGGTCAGTAAAGAAAATATTTCCATTTTTGTCTTTTGCTGGGCCTTCCGTAAATCCGAATCCTTTGCCCAATTCAGTAATTCTTGCACCGTTGGCGACCAGTCGCGTCTGATCTAAAATACCATCTAGTGATGCTCCTACCTCCTCAGTAGGTACCACTTCATCCTTGTCACATGCAAAAATAGTGAAACCTATGATGAACATGAGACCAATTAATTGTTTTTTCATTTGCTAATTTTTTTGGTTTAGTAATTAATTAATAAGATTTAAAAAAAGATGTTACAATGGAAATATGCTAGCATAAATTCATAGGAATTTGACTCCCTTTTCTGTGAATAAAAAGAGTTTAGTTTCGTGCTAAATAATGAATTCTAAAACCTAATTTTTAGGAATAAATTAGCTGATCTTTTTTAGCAAAAAGATTATTTTATCCATGAAATATTTTATCGTAATAGCATGCCTATTACAAGAAAATTATATCAACAGTATCATTGATATAAAAAGAATGTGGCTTTAAAATTTGAACTTTTAACAACATAACAAAAATAAAGAAATCATTTATACTAAAATACCAATATAATTCATTGAAAAATATTGTAAAGAGCTTCATTAATTTAATAATCCGGTGCGTGCCCTCAATTGCTCTATTTTAAATATTATATTCCATTTCCTAGGATTTGTAGTTATATAATTAAAACAAAATTTGTCGATTCTATCAATAACTTACAATTCAAATTATAAAATTTAATTCACTAAAACCAAATGAAAATACCCCTTATGGAAATTGCATGAATAATTGGTTAATAATGCAAAGAATTGACTTTTTCAATCACCTAACTTGCGTAATTTAGAAGTTTGTTTTAATTCTGAAATTTGAAATAATAAAATGATACACACATGTTACTTACTAATTGGGTTCCGCACAATTCCTCCACTTTTTAACACTAAATAGGCTCATAAAAAAAGGGCTTTGAAACAGGATTTGCTATCCTTTATTTCAAAGCCCCATTTATATTTGAGCTGTAGTAATCCTGCGATATTATTTAAAAAGCATAGGTGCAAATTTATACAAATCTTCCCTCCATACTGGCCAAGTATGACCTCCTGGGCTGGTATAATAATCATATTTGATGCCCATTTCCTTAAACTTCTCCATCATGATTTGACAATTGTCATGCGCAATATCTTCTTTTCCTCCCATGGCAATCCAGAATGATTTAAGGTTGCTGTTGATTTTATCCTTGTTTGTTTTCATGAATTCATATTGTGGTGCAGAAAGCTCCGTATTATTGGACCACCAGCCAGAACTAAATACACCCAAATAATTGAACATTTCGGTATTTCTCACTCCTGCATGTAAGGTTTGCAAACCACCCATCGATAGGCCCGCCAAAGCGCGGTGTGCCCCATCATTTATGGTACGATAATTCTTTTCTACAAAAGGTATGATGGTATTTTTCAACTCTCCTTCAAATTGATTTAAGGCACCGATATTAAAGCCCGCAACACCGCCACCGCCACCAGTATTGCCGTCCATCATGACGATGAGCATCGGTTTTGCTTCTTGTGCAGCTATGAGGTTGTCCATGATCAAATCAGTGTTTCCTTGAGTAGCCCAACCTCTTTCATCCTCTCCTCCACCATGAAGTAAGTACATCACCGGATATTTTTTATCCGTATCTGTATCATATCCTGGAGGTGTATAAATATAGAATTTTTTCCAACCACCTCTTGTCATGACTCTTTTCATCCTGATGTCGCCATGAGGTATATCTTTCAACTCATAAAAACCGTCTCCTTTGAATGGGATTTCAATACCACTTGCCATTCTACCCATTCCAAAAAAGGTCTCACTTGCTGGATCTGCAACTGCTACTCCATCAATGATCAAAGAATAATAATGGAATCCAGGACCAATTGGCTCAGTAGTAACCGTCCAAAACCCTCCAGTATCTTTGACCATGTCATATTTTTTACCCAAATCTATTTGCATTTTCTTCGCATCGGGAGCTTTGGTTCTGAACATTACCCTACTATCTGGTAATATTTGTGGATACTGTGCTCTACGTACATTGGTAGTAGCTGGTAATCCAAGCAAACTGTATTGATTGAATAGCGAAGCATCTACAGGTTTGAACAACATTTTTGAAAACATATAAAGCCCATTCTTCCAAACCTTGAAATCGTGGACGCCAGGTTCTATGTAGAAGATGTGTGGTATTTCATTATCTCTTAAATATTCACTGGTTCTTGTGCTGATGTTGAGCAAACCATCTGCGTCACCACAAGAGATCCAAAGCAATTTGAGATCTTTTGCTTTAGATGGATCAGGTAGTAATTCTTTTGGTGCTTTAGTGTTTGGTGCTGATGAAAAACCTCCTACCCAAGCAAAGGTGTTGATATTACCCAAACCAAAATTTAGAGATTGACCACCACCCATAGATAAACCAGCGATGGCTCTGTGTTCACGATCTGCAATGACAGGATACTTCTTTTCGACATGCGGAATGAGGTCATTGAGTAAATCTTTTTCGAAGGTGGCAAATGCTTCTACCTTGTCTCTATCAAATATGTTTCCAGTTGCGCGGTCATCTTTCATGGCGCGGCCATTTGGCATGATCACAATCATTGGAGCAATCTTACCATCCGCATACAAATTATCAAGAATGACTTGTGGATTTCCACCATTCAACCATTCTTTTTCATCACCACCGATGCCGTGTAATAAGTACAATACAGGATATTTGATCTTTTTGGAATATCCTGGAGGTGTATAAATAAGTGCCTTCCTTTTTACTCCTACTGTTTTTGATTCATATATAAATGAATCTAACTTGCCATTGCTAATGCCTGTTCTGATTTTGTCAAAACCTTGTGGCGCTTCTTTTTCAAGCATTTGGGCGTTTGCAAAATTCCCAAGCATCATCATCGATACCAAGAACAACAGCCCTTTCATTCTCTTTAACATTTTTAAAATTTCTAATTATTTTATTAAATTATTTCTTTTCATCCAGCCAAACATGGGATCTATCCATTCTTTAAACCTAAAGATAAAACCATGATCGCCTTTTGGATAAATGTGCATTTCTGTCTCCACCTTGTTTTTGCGCAGTTTATCAAAATAATGGATGGTATTGTCTACATCGACCACTTTGTCATCCGCCGCGTGTGTCAAATAGGCAATCGGAGTCTCGGCAGTGACTTGCATTTCATTAGAAAACAAATTCACTAAATCGTCACTAGGATTTAAGCCCAGTAAACTGTTTCGTGACCCTCCGTGCGTAAGTTGCTTTTCCATGGTAATGACTGGATAAACCAAGATCTGAAAGTCGGGTCTAAGACTGGTGTTTTCAGGATTGTCTATGTATGATTTATTAAAATGAGTTGCAACAGTGGAAGCTAAGTGCCCTCCAGCAGAAAATCCTACCACACCAACTTTTTTGGCATCAATACCCCACTCCGTATGATGCTCCCTGATGTACTTGATTGCTTGTTGCGCATCTTGCAAAGGAGCAATGGATTTATCTACCATCATGGAGTCATTTGGCAATCTGTATTTCAAAACAAAAGCAGTGATTCCCTTTTTTACAAATTCTTTTGCTGTTCCTACACCTTCGCCCTGGTAAACCACTACTCCATAACCACCTCCTGGTATGATGAGCACAGCGGTACCATTAGCACTGTCTTTTGGGGGTTGGAAGACCTCTATCGACGGCATGAGCACTTTCCTGATCATACCACCTTGGCCAAGTTGTCCCATTTCTTCAGAATATTCAACCTTAGAATTGGGAATACTTCCGCTATATAATTTTATCTCTTGCGTCTGGCCTGCAATAGGCAAACACATTGCTAATAAAAATAAAAATGCTAGTTTTTGAATGAAAGATGCAAGCTGCATATGTTCTAATTTGTAGTTCATTTTTATGAATAGAAGTGGTGTAAATTGAAATAAACTTATTCTTTATGGCTGCAGTCTTTCTCAGTTTCTGGTGATTTATAATAGAAACCTTCGCGATTCACTGCCCTTAAAAATTCACTTTGCTTGTGTTGGACTGACCAGTGTTTTGGACAGTCCAACATAAACAAGTAATTATATGTCTAAAGACTTTTATTCAAAAGCATATAGTAGTTTTATTATTTTTTGAAAAGCAATGGAGCCATTTCGTATAAACCTCTTCTCCAAGTAAGAAACTCATGTGCAGTACCTTCAGAAATATAGGAAACAGCATTGAAACCGGCATTTTTTAGTTCTGTTGTTGCAGTTAATATACCTTCTGGTCTTTCTTTGCTTCCGCAGCTTAAAAATATCAATTTGACTTTTGATTTGTCTGTAATATCCTCAGGTTTGTATGTTCCACCACTGAGTAAACCAAAGTGAGAAAATACATCAGGTTTATTGAGTGTAATGGTTTTTGTTTCCATTCCTCCCATAGATAAACCTGCCATGGCACGGTTTGGTTGATTTGCCAAAGTAAGGAAATTGGCATCGATGTAAGGAATCAATTCATCAAGCAAAACAACTTGAAAAGCCTCTGCAACTGCTGTCATCGGGTTTGGTGGAGGAGGGCTACCAGCTGGTGCGTTTGGAGCTGGAGTTGCTGGTCTTCGGGCACCACCCATGCGAATACCGTTGGTCATTCCATAAGTCATCACTATGATAAACGGTTTGATTTTACCTGAAGCGATCAAATTATCCATGATCAAATTTGCGTGACCTTGAGTTGACCAAGCGGTCTCATCTTCACCCCATCCATGTTGTAAATACAATACTGGATAACGCTGCTTAAGGTCTTTGCCATATCCTGGAGGAGTATAAACTAATGCTCTTTTAATGCTTTTAGTGCTTGGTGATGGAAACAATACTTGAGAAACCAATCCATGTGGCACCTCTTTAAGCGCATAAAAATCTTTGTCGTGAGCAGGTATTTCTATGCCACTTTCCCAACGTGTAGATCCATAGAAATTTAAAGTGCCTGGGTCGTTAAATTTACCTCCATCGATTCTTACGTTGTAGTAGTGGAAACCTTCGTCCATAGGACCTTCTGTTGTGCCCATCCACGAGCTATCAGCTTGTTGAGTAAGCAAGGTACCACCTCTGCCGCCAAGGCCAAGACTCACTCTTACACTATCTGCTGTTGGAGCAATGATTTTGAATCTTGCATAGCCCTGTGAATTTACTTGTGGGTAATCCTGATAAGGCTGATTGAGCTCAGAGGGTTTGAAATCCTCTATGATTGCCGGTGTGGCTTGTTGTGCAAAGCACGTGGCACTTGCGACGGTAAGTGCCAGACCAGTAACTAACGATTTAACATTCATTATTGTAGTATTTTAACTGTGTGAATTATTTTTTGAAAAAATGATGCTTTACTTTTTGAAATAAATCTCCTATTTAAAAATTTGCTGTAGGGATGTTGCTAAAAACAATTTGCAATTCATCCAAGTATGACCTCCTGAAACAATGATGGGCTCTACTTTGATCTTTTTTTCGTCAAACATCGCAAGGTTACCTTTCACACTTTCGTAGAGGAAATCATCCGTTCCGACGCTGATGGTAAAAAGCTTGAGTTGTTTGTTTATTTTATCTGCATCCGGTGACCAATTGGTGAAGTTTTTTTGAAACTCAGGTGTTGCTGTAAAGGGTGCATAGGAGCAGATGTAAGCAAATTTATCTGTATTTGTTAGGCCAATATTTAAGGTTTGACCACCACCGACAGAAAATCCTGCAACTCCTCTATGTTGCGCATCTTTGATGACAGGATAATTACTTTCGATAAATGGGATGATGTCATTGATTACATCAGGGGTAAAATCCTCCATTGGCTTTGGTCTCACATTGCCATATGGCATCACAATGATCATGGGTTCTGCTTTGCCTTGAGCAATGAGATTGTCTGCTATGAAATTTGCATTTCCTACTTTTGTCCAAGTTTCTTCAGTATCTGATCCTCCATGGATGAGGTACAAAACAGGATATTTTTTCTTTCCTTGTTGATCAAAACCCGGCGGTGTGTAAACCAGAAGTTGGCGAGTTGTATCCAGTGTGCTAGATTTATAATATCGATAGTGTATTTTTCCATGAGGCACATTTTGCAAACTATGGATCAGAGGCTCGTCACCAGGAATATCCACAATGCTTCTTTTAAATCGCTCATTAGCGAAAATGTAAGTATTGTTTGGGTCTGCAACCTGGATATTGTCTTCACTGAAAAAATAAGGATAAATATCTGGTTTTACAGGTGGTACGGTGATCGTCCAAACTCCAGAAGTATCTTTATTCATGGGAATGGCTTCTGCTAAAAATTCACCATGCAACATCACCTTTTGAGCTTTCGGAGCATAATACCTGAAGGTTACTGAGTGATCTTTATGCACATCAGGAGAACTCAACCTTGGTGCACGCTGAGCAAAAATGCTAATGCTGACCGAGAAAACGATTGCTATAATTGAGAATGATTTTTTCATGGTATAATTTATTTAAAGAGCAATTGAGCTGTTTCGGATAAATAAAGTTTGGTGTTCATCCAGGTATGACCTCCACCTGAGATGAGGGACTTATGATTCACTTTGTGCAATTTCAAATAATCAAGAAATACCATCGTCTCCTTGTATAGGAAATCTTCATCACCTACACTCACCCAAAGCAATTTTAAATCCTTATTTGTTTTTGCAACATTGCCAGCTATAAAAGGGTAAGTTTTTTCCATGACTTCAGTAGTAAGGTATGCACTATAGCAGCAAATCCAGGAAAATGTATCCATGTGACCAAAAGCTGTTCTGAGTGTTTGACCTCCCCCTCTGGAAAAACCGCCAATGGCTCGTGAATCTTTGTCCTTGATTGTTCTATAATTTGCGTCAATATATGGTATTATAAAATTGACCAGATCATCGCCAAAATCATCTTGCCTTCTGTCTCCTTCCGCATCACCACGAACAGGATCGTTTGGCTTTTGTCCACCTTTTTGTTCTGCGACCCTTGCATCAATATTCCCGTATGGCATCACAATGATCATCGGCTTGGCCTTCTGCTGAGCAATGAGGTTATCCAGGATGTTATTTGTTTTACCTACTTTAAACCAGTCCTCTTCTGTATCGGTCGTTCCACTGATTAAATAAAATACCGGGTATTTTGTAGTTGAGTTGTAATCATAACCCGGCGGAGTATAAACAACCAATTTCCCTGTTGTACCTTTTGATGCCTGGTAGTATTCATAGGTGATCGTTCCATGAGGTACATCCTGCATGGTATGAATCAATGGAGTATCGCCCGGAATATCCACCAGACTTCCTTTAAATCTTTCATTTGGGAAAAAGGCAACATTGGCAGGATCCATCACATTTACACCATCCACCTGAAAACTGTAAGGGTAAATATCTGGTTTAACAGGACCAACTTTTACGCTCCAAATGCCCTGATCACCTTTGGTCATCATCACTGGCTCTTTTTGGAATTGACCACTCAATTTCACCTCTTTGGCATCTGGTGCCAGATATCTAAAAGTCACAGAATGATCTGAGTGAACCTCAGGTGACCTTACAAATGGTCCTCTCGGTGGCTGAGCAAAAAGTGTGGCCATACTCAAAAATAGTGCGAGTACGGTCAACATTGTTTTATGCTTGTATTTCATTTTTTGATGATTTAAATGTGTGCTAAAACGATTTCAAAAAATTTATTTAAAAAGTTTCTGAGCTATGGAAGAAAGATAAAGTTTGCAATTCATCCAAGTATGACCTCCGTCAGAAATGAAAGATTCATACTTGATATTTTTTCCTTTCAATACGTCCATAAATTTCATGTTGACGTTGTACAAACCGTCGTCTTTTCCTACTCCCAACCATAAAAGTTTAAGTTTTTTATTTACATCAGGAGTCGCAAAGAAGTCAGCATTGTTTCTTTCAAATTCATTTTCCAACATACCTGCGGCAAAACCGCATACGTAGCTAAACTTGTCGAGATTGTTTAAACCAAGAAATAAGGTTGTTCCTCCACCTCCAGAAAAACCGGCCACTGCTCTACTGTCTTTATCATTTTTGACTTTATACTTCTTTTCTACGAAAGGCATGATATTTCCAAAAAAGTCTTTTTTAAACTCTTGGAGGTTATCCCAGTTTCTCAAACTTCCTGAAGATTTACTGATGGTAGGATATGCTCTTCCATATGGCATCACAATGATCATTGGCTTTGCTTTGCCTTGAGCGATGAGATTATCAAGGATGACATTTGCTCGACCTACTTTTGTCCAAGTCTCTTCGGTATCAGTTGTTCCGTGGAAAAGGTATAAAACTGGATATGTTGTTTTGTCTTTGGCATTATATCCTGGCGGAGTATAAACAAGTAGTGGTCTTGTTCCCAATTCTGCGGAATAATATGATTCATAAGAAACCGTGCCGTGAGGCACATTTTGAACTGTATGAACCAATGGCGCAGATCCTGTGATTTCCACTATGCTGTTTTGGAATCCTTCATTCGGAAACATATTGGCATTCTTTGGGTCAGCCACTTGAATGCCGTCCACTTGAAATGCATAGGGATACATGTCTGGCTTTACAGCAGGTGTAGTGACCGTCCACAGTCCTTCTGCACTTTTGGTCATTGGCAAGGGACTCTTTAAGAATTGGCCACTCAAAATCACTTCATTAGCTTTTGGTGCAAGAAAATTGAAAGTGATGGTATTGTCTTTATTGACAATGGGAGAATCAAAAACTGGCCCTCTTTGTGGTTGTGCGAATACCATCTGGCATATCCCAATGAGCAGGGCAAATACAAGTAGTTTTTTTGTTTTCATGATTTTATATTTAGCTATTTTAACTTGATTTAATGGAGCTTATAATTATTGGAATGTTATCATTTTTTACTCTTGGCTGTTGCAGTAACTTGCAAAAGCTTTTCAGCATATCTCACTCCAAATTGTCTGATTGCTTCTGAGTTAAAGTGTAACTTGTCTGGTGCTGCCGCAAGTCCTGCAGAAGAAATGAAATGTGCCATTGGAATCGTTTGTGGCAGTGATTGGATGATAGGATTCATACTCGCACATCTACCACCTTGATCTGCATTGACCACTTCACCAGCAAGCAATGGGATAGAATTTGGTGGTAGGTTTAAATCTTTTAAGATGTCATCGTATATTTTTTTGACCTTGTTTGGCCATTCTTTGTCACCTGTATTGGATTCTCCTTGATGGAGTAGAATGCCTTTAATTACGCCCTTTTGCTGGGCAAGTTTACCCAATTCGATCAATCGAGCGTATGGATTTCCACCATAAGCGTTGGCCATATTGATCATCCAAGGTCTCTCAGCAGCAGAAGTATCTAGATATTCCTTGTATTTTACTTTGTCAAAAATCTCAATTTTACTGCCAGCTACTGCCACATGGACCAAACCAACTTTAATATTTTCCGGAAGTTTTTCAACCAATGTTCTACCAAAATAATCCGCTGGAGATAGTCTTGTATTACATCTACAAAGCGGTGGTTTTGCAGCAACCCACTCATCCTTTTTTCTACCTAATTCAGGACAATCCACCGCCGATAATAACATCAATCTGCTGCTAACCATCGTATCCTGAGGTTCGATTTTTGCTGGACCTTCCATATTGGATTGACCAATACATAGATAAATATGGAAATTAGGATCTTGCGCTATTCCATATCTGGAAGACAAAATCAATAAGAAAAATAATATGGATTTGAATTTCATTTTTAAATTTTAATGTGGTGTAAAATGTGCTTTTTTTGTTGTCAGCTATTTTATCTATTCTTTGTTTTAATAGCCAACGTGCTTGTCATCTATTTAAACCTTATCCAGTCAATTTCTATCCCTGCGTTTTGTTTACTGACCAAAGTCAAATGGTGTATACCCGAAGCATTGATTGTAACAGGAATAGCAATCTCTTTCCATTCTGGAGAAGCTGGTATTTCTAAATTGGTCAATACCGTTCCTTTAAAATCACCTGACCTCAATTCCAAAGTAGTTGGACTTAAATTCCTTGCTTTAAGGACGACTTCCGCATATTTACCATTGCCAAAATCTACCGTGTTGTATTTGACCCAGCCACCAATTTGATCAAGTGTGGTAGACCAGCCTTTGAATTTATCAATATTGTCTACAAATGAAATCGTTGCACCTGTGCCACTTTTCTCAGAATACCTGTCTAGCTGAATGACGTCTGTAGCTTTTGTCACGCCAATTCCTCTCAATGTAGGAATCACTTTTTGAATGGTACCATCTCCATTGAAAAACATACTATCAGCTCTGACAGATCTAGCTTTATCAAAATTTGGGGAATAGTCATTGTGGTGATAAAACAAGTACCATTGACCTTTGAATTCAACCATAGAGTGGTGATTTGTCCAACAACCAGTTGGGGACTCGTCCATGATTGCTCCTACTATTTTAAATGGACCCAAAGGATTATCACCGATCGCGTATTCCAATCTTTCAATTTTATTTTCTACGTGAGGATAAGTCATGTAATAAATGCCGTTTCTTTCGATCACGTATGGTCCTTCTTTCAAACCTTGCTTAGGTAGTTCTGCCAAAGTAAATACTTCTGAGGCAAGCTCTGTCATGTTTTCCTTTAGTTTGGCACCATAAATATTTCCTTGAGACCAATAAATATAAGCTTGGCCATCTTTGTCTATGAAAACATTGGGATCAATACCACGAATGCCTTTGATAGGCGTTGATTGCGGTTTATACGGGCCCTCAGGTTTATCTGCTATTGCAACACCAACTGTAAATCCTCTTCCATAAACGGTATCTTTTGGTGAAGTCGGATAATAAAAATAATATTTACCATTGCGTTCTATACAATCAGGAGCCCACATACTGTAACTATTTGGCCTCACCCAATCCACTTCGTTTTGAGTCACAATCATACCATGGTCTTCCCAATCAGTAAGATTTGAGGAAGAAAAAACGTGATAGTCTTCCATGCAAAACCAACCAATTCTGCCCTTTCCTTCTTCTGAAAAAATATCATGGGAAGGAAACAAAAATATCTTATCTCCAAATACCCGGACAGATGGATCCGCTGTATATTGATTGCGAATGATTGGATTCTGAGCGAACAAATAGCTACTTGTTATCAGGGCTATCCAAGAAAATACCATTTTAAATTTCATCGTGTATAAATTAAGATCAGTTATCTATTCAAAAACCATTAAAAAACCATCATTGGGCTTTAAGTCAACACTGTATTTGCCATCAGCTCCAAGTGTATTTTCTTTGATCTCAAATGAAGGACCGTCTGCTACACTTCCCTCACCTGAACCTATAAATTTGCCCTTCTTTCCAGCCAAAAAAGACAAGTCAAGCATCAATTTTTTCGCTGCATTTTCTCCATTGATTCCAGCTATGTACCATTTATTACCAGACTTCCTTGCAACCACATAATGTTTCCCTGGATAACCATCAATGAATTTTACATCATCCCATACCCCTGGCAATTGTCTTAAAACATCTTTCACACCATCCGACACATGGCTCATGCCTACAGGAGTTTCTGCGTAGTGTTGTATGCCAGATAAAAAGACAACTGAAGTCGCCAATTCGAATGCAGCAGTGGTAATTCTTCTGATTCTTGGAATTTTGTACAAGTTCATTGGTGTAAAATCCATGGGGTCGAATGCATTGCGCACCATGGCAGACATGACTGAGTGCTCTGGTGCTTTATTAGCTGAATTTTGTCCAAAAGTGATCATCTCATAGCCAAAAATTGCCTCAGCTGTCATGAAATTGGGATAAGTTCTTTGCAATCCTCTTGGCAAAGTAGCACCGTGGAAATTGACCAATAGCTTATAGGTTGCTGCGTCTTTCAAAATATCCTCATAATACTTCATCATAGACTGTCCATCACCAGCAAAGAAGTCTATTTTTACACCCTTAATTCCCATTTTTTGGAGTTTTGAAAATTCCGCTACTCTGGATTCATGGGTCAACAATTTATCTTTTGGTGTGAATTTTACGGTGTTCCAATCACCTGCTGAGTTATACCACAAAAGAATGCCAACATTTTTTGTTTTTCCATAATTCACCAATAATTGCACAGAATCATAACCAATCGTTTGATCCCAATTGGCATCAATGAGGCAATATTCCCACTTCATATCAGCAGCAAAGTCTATGTATTTCTTTTGTACACGATAAATGGTAGAATCGTCTTTTTCAATGACCCAACTCCAAGAAGACTTTCCGGGCTTGATAAAAGCATTGTCCATCGTGATAGCAGGTTGAGCCAAATCAGTACCAAGCGTAGATTCCATTACCGTTTTTAAATCTCCAATGGCAAGGATGCGCCAAGGCGTTTCCCAAGGCAAAGTTGACTCAGGATTTAAGGTTGCTACTCCGTTTTTAAAAACTTCTGGAGCTTGGGGAAAATTTATTTTATATTCTCCATCGGGTGAATTTTGTTGCAAAGCTGTTCCACAATAAGTCTGGCCTAAATCTGCTTCAGTAATCAATACCCAAACATCATTTGATTTGAAAAGGGCGGGATAAACCCAGCCATTTGGACCAGGAGAAGATTTAGTTACCGGAATGTCTAGTTCATAATGAGCCTCGTATGAAGGATTTGTGTGTTCAAAACCAGATTGTGATTCTGTTTTGGGTTGCAACCAAGCCTTTGCATCAATCGGAAAATTGAAACTTGTTTCCTCACTATTGATTTTCTTGACGTCGCTTGATTTATCTGGGAAAACATATCTGAATGCAACACCATCATTCGAGACCCGGAAAACGATGTTCATTTTATGGCCAGCTGCATTGGTGGTTTCCCAGGTCTTTTCATTGGCTAAGTAAGTCATTTTACTTTTCTTGGCGTTAACCATGGAATAAGTATCGCTGACTTCTTTCACCTTTGAAGTGTTGACCAATTTAAGTTGTTTTGAAAAATCTCCATCTGCTCTTGTCACTCCAAGTTTTGAAGTTTCCAACACTGTTTTACCATTCAAAGTGATGCTATAATTGGCCATTTCAACATCCACAGATACTGCAATCTTACCATTTGGACTTGAAACTACTTTACTACTCTGAAGATTTGACTTTGAAGAAGCGCATGAAAAGAAAACCATGTTGATGGTCAATACAATCAAGATAAAACCAACATGATTCAATGAGAAAAATTTAAACCAAGGATTCCTCCCCTTTTCATTACTATTGGTATTCAATTCAGTGATATTTTTTGATGTCTTTTTATTCATGAGTTTTAATTGATTGTTGGTTTGATGTGAAAGAAATCAAAATCGGCATGCCCACCTATTGATTCTGTTGCATAATTATACAGCCCAAAACGATAACCCATGAAATGAGGTAAGGTATACGGCATTTTGAATTCAGTGCCAATTTTCATCCATTTGATACCATCCAGACTGTATTGGAAATGTGCTAAATCAGCCCTTTCCTTGAAGTCACAAACGGCTTTCAAATAAATCACATGCTGGTTGATTGGAACAGTTTCTACTTCTTTGACTAAGTTTTCTTCGGCTTTGACCATGGTCAACACTTTTTTGCCATCGACAATTTTGACGCCCACTTGGCCAAAGTTTTTCTGCAATAATGCAAGGCCGGCAAAATCTCCTTCCTTCATGCCTGAAGCATCCAACATAGTTGAACCCGTACATTCCGGACCAATGGTGCGTTGAGTGAGTGTATTTTTGGCTGACACAAAACTGGTGTCAACTCTTCCTGTTGTGAGTCTGAGATATCCCTTTCTTTCCTTCAAGGACCACAGTTTGTTGTCGGGATTGTGATTCCACTGCCAAACCAAAGAAAATGGTTTGTCTTTACGTTTTCTGGTAAATTCATCTGAATGAACAAGATTTGGTACCAATCCTTTGCTAACTGGCAAATCCAAGGTCATCGGTACTTTACCATCTATCCCCAATACTGGCCAACCATCGTCCCATTTTACTGGAACTATGTAAGGAATACGCCCAACTCCTCCGTTATCTCTAAACAAATACGAATACCATTTTCCTTCTGGTGTTTCTATCAATCCACCTTGAGCTACACCCAAATCTTGCAAACCAACTCTACCTTCCCAAGGTCCGTTGATATTGTCCGCCCGATGAATGACTACCGTACGCATTCCACCTCTTGGCCAAGTAATGTTGAATAAATAATATTTACCATTTACTTTAAACAATTGAGAACCTTCTGCACCCAACATGATTTTATCACCCGCGGGAGCACTTGCATTTTCTATTAAAACCCTTTCCTCAGTGCCAGGCATAACTCCAGACAAATCGGGTTTCAATTCCAAAATTTTCAATTTTCCAGCTGCATAAATCATATAAACCTTTCCATCGTCATCAAAAAAGATGGTGTGATCATGATATGAGGGTGTAAAAGTGTTTTCTTTCCAATTTCCTTTCTCTATATTTTTGGTTCTGTACACATGGGTTTTGCCAGAAGTAGCCGAAAATGTAGAAACATAATACATGCCTTTGTGGTATCTGATACAACTTGCCCATGAACCTCTGCCGTAAGCGTTACTTCCCTTTTCTAAATTCATAGCATCGTTACTTACCAAGGTGTCGTATGCATAATTCAACAATTGCCAATTGATCAAATCTTTTGATTTCATGATGGGCAACCCTGGGCTCATGTGCATGGTTGTACTACTCATATAATAAGTATCACCCACACGGATCATGGATAAATCTGGTACATCTGCATGGATAACCGGATTCACAGCCTGTGAAAAAGTAATGGTGGCCAAAGCCATTGAAAAACATAAAATTATATATCTGTGCAGTTTGCTCATTGATTTACATTTTGGACTTGACTTTGACGCGAATGACAGATAACGAGGATGCAGGTGCTTCATAAATGAAATTCTTTTTAACCATATAGCTTGCAGATGTTGGTTTGATGTTTTCCGGATGTTCAAAAGTGTTTTCAGCTTCTGGGTCACCGGTTATCACGGTATTCGTCGCTTCCATTTGCCATCCTTTTATAGTTGACAGGTTCACATTAAAATTACATTTTACTTCACCTGTATTGACGAATTTCAAGATGAGGTCTCCGGTTTCTCCATCAGTGACAGCAGAATAGGTAAGCGTCGTATCTTTTGGATTAGTAGTAATGATATTACTCAAATAAAAATCACCAGCATTGACGGAAAACATTTTTTGCACATGATAATTGGGTGTGAGAATAGCGGTTGCATTGTCAAAAAAGATCATGTCTGTACGCCACTGTGTATTTTCCTTTTTAGCAAAGAGTGGGGCGTAGGATGTCAATTCTACAATGTCTCCATTGCGCTCCAAGCCTGTCATAAAGGATGCTTCTGCAATGGCATTTTTCAATTTATTTCCCCAAGATGCATATTCTCCCAAGTATACTTTGGAACCTTTCCGATCGTATGAATCGTATCTTTTGGTATTTTTGATAAACCAATCTGGATTTACATAATAGTGCTCATCAATGACGTCGACGTCCAATGCTTTTGCAATATCCCAGCCTTTTTCAAAATCTTCACCTTCATAAAAAGGTCCCGAACTTCCTACAATTTCGATTTCGGGGTGTTTGGCTTTGATCGCTTTATAGATCATTGCAAATCTTTCTTCAAATTCAGGGGTCATTTTGTCTTCGTTGCCCACTCCAATATATTTCAAATTAAATGGTGCAGGATGTCCTGCTGCTGCCCTGATCGAACCCCATTTTGAAGTTGCAGGACCATTTGCCCATTCAACCAAATCACTTACTTCCTGAATGTAGTCGTCCATTTCTTCCAATGGTAAAGCTTGTTGTCCATTGCCGCCTGTTCTCCAGGTTCCACCGGAATTTTGACAACTGACTGCCGCGGGCAAAACTGGTAATGGCTTGGCACCTATGTCTTCACAAAACTGAAAATATTCAAAATATCCTAGACCAGCAGTTTGGTGGTAGCCCCAAAGGTTTTTCTGTGCTTTTCGTTGCTCAATCGGTCCAATAGTATACTTCCAACGATACATGTTTCCAACGCCATCGCCATGAACCAAACATCCCCCGGGAAAACGTATAAATGCAGGTTTCATGTCTGCAAGTAAACCCGCCAGGTCTGCTCTCAATCCATTCTGCCTATTTTTGTACGTGTTTGCAGGAAATAAAGAAATGACATCCAAAGCAATCTTGCCGGGAGTTACTGCCATGATGACTACCTCTGTGCTGTCACAATCAGCAGCAGGATTGAGTTGTAGTCTGTAATTTTTCCAATCATTGGAATAAACTGTAACCTCTTTCCAATCAATTAAATGGCCTTGGGGATTTTGTAAAATCACTTTGAGCGTCACTGGATTTTGGCCCTGATTTGCTGAATGCATGGAAAAATTATAAGAATGTCCCTTTTTGACAATCATATTTCCAAAACCCTTATTTTTAATTCCTACGCCTTCTTTACCTACATGTTCTGCATTAAGAACCAAATAGTGCGGATTGTTTTCATGAATTGGATTTTTGGTTTCAACGTTGATCGAACCATAAGAAAACCCTGGTGTAAGGTAATCCCAAAACGATAAAGCATGCCACTCTTTGCGGTCTGCAGGTGTGTATTCAAAAGAGCGATTTTGAATCAATTCTGCATATAAACCACCATCAGCTGCGTAATTGATGTCTTCAAAAAATAAACCGAATAGATTAGGACTTATTTTTTTAGCGCTATTGGATGTTTTGCTTTTTTGTGCAGCTAATGGAGTTGATCCAATCAGTATGCATAAAAGGATGGCGCTTATGGTGACTTTAATTTGCTTTATTGATTCTATTTTAAACATCTACTCTTAATATGACGAATTTCTTGACAATTAGTTTCTATCCTTATTTTGCAACAGGCGGAGATAATAAACAGCCCCCGCCGTGTTTTCTGGAAGTGCCTGGAACTTCACAACTATCTCTTCTTTTCCGTTTATAAAATCATTGGGGATGGGATATTCAATTTCTTGG
Source organism: Bacteroidota bacterium (assembly GCA_029567325.1). Lineage (GTDB taxonomy): Bacteria > Bacteroidota > Bacteroidia > Chitinophagales > Saprospiraceae > JADKBO01. The sequence continues at coordinate 40,596 of JAKQLF010000024.1, forward strand.
AATCTGGATAGATTCCATCTTCCCGTGTTGTTTTCTGACTTCAATAGTTTGTCATCAATATAAATGTCAAACTTTCTACTTCCCCATTCGGCACCCCAGTATCTGACCCTCAGGGTCAAATCTTTCTTGTTTTGGGTGTCCATTCTGTAACTAAAAAATCCACCACTTGCGGCTTCTCTCCAAAACTCATTGTGGTTGTTGCCCTTTCGTGATTTTTCTGATTGAAGTCCATGATCTACTTCTGGTTGTTGCTCACCTGGTGCAATGTAATCCACCGTCCTATTTTGAATGTCGATTTTTTCATTTTCGAGCTGTTTTAGCGAGTCCATATAAGATTGGTATTGACTTTGGTTTAAAACCATCCAATAAACCATGTATCGTGCGTCGTGAATTTTGTAGAACGGTTGTAGGTCCAAGGTTTTTGCATGGGTGAGTTGCACCTCTGCACCACTGCTGAGTTTATTATCTGAAATTTCTCTGATTAATTTGGTTTGATCATTGGCGATGATGCTTGGGGCTTCGTCCAATGCTATTCGTTTGCCACTAGCAATATGTGCCCAACGTCCATCATCTGCTACCAAACCTTTTAAATCTTCATTGCTTGTCTTAGCACCCATCAAAATTGGACCTTGCATAAATGCCTGGTATTCAGGCACATTTGGCATAGTCTCCAAGGTATAATGCATTGGTAAGACAACTTCTAAAACATCTCCCTTTTTCCATTTTCTTTGGATCGTTGCGTAATGATCCGGGCTTGCATCATAGTTTGTTTCAACGCCATTGACCAATATTTTGAACTCACTATCTTTTACCCAATCTGGAATCCTCACTTTTAATGTAAAATTCTTTTTGGCTTGCTCGATCTGAATGGTGGATTTCTGTTCGTCTGGAAAATTGGTCTTTTGTTGGAGCATTACTCCCTTTTCCTTCCATTTTAGGCTTGAAGCTACAAATAGGTTTACATAAAGATTTTCATCCTGGTGCGTATAAATTACTTGATTGTATTTTCCATGATTTTCCATTCCAGAACCCACACAACACCACATAGCCTCATTGGGCGCAGAATAAACTCTGTAATGTTGAGGTCTTACAGGAGTGAAATAAACATAACCTCCATGTTCGGGATGTTGAGTGGAAAGTATGTGGTTGTATAGTGCTTTTTCGTAATAATCCATGTATTTGGCATGGGGTTTTGCTCTAAAAAGATCTTCCGTCAATTTGAGCATATTGTATGTATTGCAAGACTCTGGACCTTCTACATCATCGATAAAATCTGTACACGCGTTTATGGACGGAAAAAATTCCCTTCTACTATTCCCGCCAAATGCCAATGATCGATTGTTTGTGACTGTATGCCAGAAAAATTCTGCTGCTGTTGCGAATTTTTCATTGGTGTCATTTTCTGCTATTCTTTGGAACCCTACTGCTTTGGGTACTTGGGTATTGGCGTGTTTGTTGTCCAAATTATCCACTTTGTTGGACATGGCGTCCAACAACATTTTATGAGAAAACCTTTTTGAGGCGACTAGGTATTTTTGATTGCCACTGATTTGATAAGCATCTGCCAGCACTTCGTTCATTCCACCATGTTCTGTATCCAACATGGCTTCCATTTGCACATCAGATAATTTGGAAGTAATGTGTATGGACCAGTCGCAGAATTTTAAAAATAGTTTTTTGGCATCCTTATTTCCGGTATAAATCCAAACATCACGCAAGCCCGCATACATTTTGTGTACATTGTACCAAGGCACCCAAGCCGATCTGTAAGCGGCAAAGTCACCCTCCATAAAAGTGCTCCAAATCTTTTTGCTATTAGGAACACTTCCAATATAATCCCTACTCCAAACTTCGCCACGTTTGTCATTGGCCGCAGCGCATTTTTTGAGTTCAGACAACATATAGTCCATCCTTCGTTTGCATTCAGCATTGCCCGTCGCAGCATAGTTGATAGCCATTGCAGAAAGATAGTGGCCTCCAACGTGGCCATCCAATCCATCCCAATTGGAAAATCCTTTAGCTTTTTCGGGTAACCCAGCTTCTTTGAGAAAAGGCGCCAACAACCTATCTACATCATATTTCAATAAATAATCGATGTTGAGATCTCTGGCGTGTTTGAAAGGACCTCCCGTCAGGACAACATCCTTTAGTGGAAAGGTATTTTGGTAAAGACTTGCTTGAGCTACTAATGTTTGAAAATTAATTCCAACCAAAAACGTGCTGAGAAGCAAACAGACAAATACTTTTTTGTCTAAAAATGGTGCTTTAACTTTGATCATACTACTATAAACTACGAATAATGCTCAATAATCGCTGAAATGAGCAGGTAAAAAAAGCTGATTTTCTTTTGGAAATTTCAGTCTTTGTCTACCTTTTTATCTTTTTAACGAATATTAAGTGTTTAATATACACTTCAAATATAGTCTACTTGGCATTAATATCAAAGTAATGCGTATCATTTTACCAAACATACCTTTTAGGCGGTACATTTAATATGAATCTCCCTTTTAATATGAAATTGAAAGCTTTTGAAAGGAATTGATATTACATTTTGAAAGGTTTAACTATGCGCGTGAGAAATTATTCGTTGAAACCAATAGCTATCGGTAAGCGAAAATCCAGCTACACATGCAGGCACATTTGGTTTTTTGCCAAAAACAAAACCCAAACTAAAACAAAAAGAGCTTGAATTTTTGCGAACGCATTGACGACAGAATTAAAAAAATTGTATTTTTGACGAATCTGTCAAAACAATATAGACAAAATGAATTTATTTGGAGAGTATTTAAGAAATAGACGAGAACAACTAGGATTGCCTTTGAGAAAAGTTGCTGCTGAACTCGACATTGACACTTCTATTTTAAGCAAAATTGAACGAAATGAGAGAGTAGCGACAAAAGAAATGTTGCCAACCCTCGCTAAGACGTTAGAAGTTCAAGAAAAGGAAATACAAATTGAGTTTATCCAGTCGACTGTTTTATCAGAACTTGGAGACTTGGAGTTTTTGACTGATGGACTTATAAATGTATTGAAAAAATTATGAGTACAAAATTTTTTACAAACGAAGAACAGAACACACTTCTAAAAAAAATTGAAGGAATTTTTAAACATAAAAATATCCACTTTCTAGATGCTTTAGTTGGGTATTTTAGAGCATCTGGATATTTTCAAATTAGAGAATTTGTAGAAATAGCCGAGGAAATAAGAATTCTTGTCGGAATCAATATTGATTCACTTGTTTATCAAGCCAGTCAACAAGGCCTTTTGTTTGACGGTGATGCTGAACGAGCACAAAGTGAATTTTTTCAACAAATAAAGAAGAATATTCAAGAAGCAGCATATGACAAAACTGTTGAGGGTGGAATGATTCAATTAATTAAAGACATTGTAACAGGAAAAGTAAAAATTAAAATACATCCTAAGCAAAATATCCACGCCAAAATTTATATTTTTAGAGAAAAGGAAAAACACGACCATGGTTCAGGGTCCGTAATTACTGGTTCTAGTAACCTTACAGATGCAGGCCTATCAAAAAACTTTGAATTTAATGTCGAATTAAGAGATAATTCAGACATTGAATTTGCAACAAAAACGTTCGATAAACTTTGGGAGGAATCAGTTCCTGTAGATGAAGACAATATAGAAAAACTTAAGACCGAAACTTTCCTGAATGACAGTTTTACACCTTATGAAATATATATTAAATTCTTGATAGAGTATTTTGGAAAAAGCATAGAATTTGACCCAAATTCTATTTCGGATTTGCCAAAGGGATTTAAAAAGCTTTCATATCAAATTGATGCGGTAAATGATGGATTTACCAAAATGATGAAGCATAATGGATTTTTTTTAGCAGATGTTGTTGGTCTTGGAAAAACTATTGTTTCTACACTTATTGCTAAAAAGTATTTCTATTCTAATGGTTTTCCTGAGCATCGTTCAAGGACACTAATTATTGTCCCTCCTGCTGTAAAAGAAAACTGGGTGGAAACAATAGAGAAGTTTAATCTGGACAACGTTAAAATTATTACCAATGGTAGTTTGCACAAAATCAAAGATGCCACAATATATGATTTAATCATTGTTGATGAAGCTCATAAATTTCGTTCTGATACTGCAGAAATGTATAATCAGTTACAAAAAATATGTAAAACGCCGACCAGGAGAATTTTACCTGAAGGAAGCAATGTCCCCAAACGAGTAATTTTAGTTTCTGCGACTCCATTAAATAATAAACCCGAGGATATAGCCAACCAAGTTTATCTTTTTCAAGATAGTAAAGAATCAACACTAGAAACGGGCAATCTTCAACACTTTTTCAGACAACAAATTGATGCATATAAGAAGCTGAAAGACGAACCGGAAATTTCTAAAGTACAAGCTGGGGTAAAAAAAGTATATGAGAAAATAAGAACCAAAGTGATTGAGCCATTAATAGTTCGTAGAACAAGAACTGATTTAAATGCTCATGACCTGTATTCAACAGATTTAATAAATCAAGGAATTAAGTTTCCAAAAGTAAAACAGCCAAAGAAAATCCTTTATGTGCTTGATCCACAATTAGAGGACTTGTACGATAAAACCATCCATGTTTTAAGCCACGAAACGCTCGGACTAAAGTATAATCGTTATCGCGCTATTGGATTTTTGAAACCACATAAAAAGATTAAATACAAACAAGCAGATATGATATCTGCCCAATTAGCCAAGATTATGAAAACGCTTTTGGTGAAAAGAATTGATAGCAGTTTTTATGCCTTTAAGCAATCTCTTTTCCGATTTATGAAAGCCACAGAAGCTATGGTAACAATGTTTGAAAATGGTCGCATTTTCATAGCCCCTAATTTGCCTGTTTCTGATATGATTAATGAAGGTAGAGAAGAAGAATTAATGGATTTGGTTTTGGAAAAATCGATTGAAGACCCAACCATTGACATTTGTGAACCTGATGATTTTGAATATGATTTCTTGACGGGATTACAAAACGATTTAAAACTACTTAAAGAATTATCAGCTGAATGGGAAAAAGTAAATGAAGACCCAAAATTGGAAGTGTTTGTTGAATATTTGAAAAACACACTTTTGAGCAAATCAATTAATCCACAATCTAAATTGGTGGTTTTTTCTGAAAGTAAAGAAACTACTGAATATTTAGAAGGAGAATTAAAGAATCGCATCACAGAAAGTATTCTTTCGGTTGATAGCAAATCTCGCAAAGATAAAATGCCAACTGTACGTAAAAATTTTGACGCGAACTTGCCAAAAGCTGATCAAGAAGATAATTTCAGCATCATTCTTACAACAGAAGTGTTGGCTGAAGGAATCAACTTGCATCGTTCCAACGTGATTGTGAATTATGATACACCTTGGAACTCTACTCGATTAATGCAACGAATTGGGCGTGTTAACAGAATTGGTTCTACAGCTGATGAAGTTCATGTGTTTAACTTCTATCCAACCGCCAAAGTGAATAATGATATTGAATTGGAAAAAAAAGCAATTATGAAATTACAGTCTTTTCACGCTGCACTGGGAGAAGACAGCCAAATATATTCTCCTGATGAAGAAACTGAAACCTTTGGACTTTTCGACAAAGAAATGGAAGAGGAAAAGGACGAAAAATTGGCATATTTAATGATGATTCGTGATCTCAAAGAAAAAACACCTGGACTATTCAAGCAAATTAAAAATATGCCTTTCCGTGCAAGAGTAGGAAGAAAAAATAAAGACTTAAATCAAAGTACAATTTGTTATGTCAAAGATAGCAAACGTGATGCTTTCATTTTGGTAAGAGCAAATAAAGAAACAGAAGAACTTACCTTTTTAGAAACGGTAAAAATATTTGAAGCAGAGGTTATAGAAAAAGCAACTGCTTTACACCCACAACACCACGAGCAAGTGCAAGCAGGAATATTACTTTTCTCTGATATATTGGAAAAGGAAAAGGCCAAAGATAAAAAGATTGATACCACACAAGGTCCAAACGAGAAAAAAGCAAATGCTTATTTGGATGCAATACTCAATTTAAATTTGACCAATGAAGAAGAAAGAGCTTTAATCATCAAAGCTAAAGAAGCCATGAGGCAAGGGCGTTTTCAAAACCTACAAAGAGACATCAACAAGTTTCAACGGGCTTTGAAAAAATTTCCTTTGAAACCAGCAGTCATTTTGGAAAAGGTCATTGAGATTCTCAAAGCCTATCCTTTGATAAATGAAGAAGACGCACAGGAATTTGAGAAGAAGATTGTAAGGGTTAAAACCTTGAATCCTGAAATTATTATTACAGAAAGTTTTACCGAATGAGTCACCCCAGAAAAGAACATCAAAATATAGAATGGAAAGAGTCCTGGCACAATGACTACTTCAAGTGGATTTGTGGTTTTGCCAATGCCCAAGGTGGTACTTTGTTTATCGGGATAGATGACAAAGGCAAACCTAAACATTTTGCTAATGCCAAAAAACTTTTAGAAGACTTGCCTAATCAAGTAAAAGATCTCTTGGGTTTGATGATAGATGTGAACTTTCATACAACAAATGGTGACGATTATTTGGAAATTATTGTTGAACCCTACCCTTTCCCCATCAGTTTAAGAGGTAAATACTATTACAGGAGTGGGAGCACTTTGCAGGAATTAAAAGGTGTTCCTTTGAGTAAATTTCTATTGCAACGGCAGGGGAAAAAATGGGATGGTGTGCCTGTTCCTAACGTTAAAGTGGATGAATTAAAAAACGACACCTTTGACTTTTTCCGAAAAAAAGCGAATAAAAGCAAAAGGCTTGAGCCAGATGATTTAGGAGGAACAAATCAAGAACTATTAGAAAGCCTACAATTGTATTTGGAAGATGAAAAAATGCTTAAAAGAGCAGCCATTTTGCTTTTTCATCCAAAACCGGAGAAATATGTAACAGGTGCTTACATAAAAATTGGCTATTTCGAAAACGAAGCAGATTTGATGTACCAAGATGAAATGCACGGAAACTTGTTTGAGCAAATTGAGCAAACTATGGATTTACTCTTTACAAAATACATCAAAGCTCTAATTAGTTATGAAGGTATTTCTAGGATTGAAACTTATGAATATCCTAGAGAAGCCATTCGTGAAGCTTTGCTCAATGCTGTTGCACACAAAGATTATTCTGGTGGTGCTCCTATTCAGATTAAAGTTTACAAAGACCGAATATTGATTTGGAATGATGGGCAATTGCCCGATAATTGGACGGTCAGCAATCTGTTAAAGAAACACGCTTCAAAGCCCTATAACCCGGATATTGCGAACACCCTTTTTAGAAGTGGTTACATTGAATCTTGGGGAAGGGGTATTGAGAAAATGATGAATTATTGTTTGGAGGCAGGAATTCCCGCACCCAAATATTCTTTTGAAGCTTCTGATTTCTTAGTTGAGTTCAGAAGAGATATTTATAATGAAGAGTTTTTGACGAACTTAGGACTGAATGAAAGGCAGATAAAAGCAGTTCTTTACACTAAAGAGAAGGGAAAAATCTCAAACAGTGATTATCAGGAAATAAATAGAGTTTCAAAACGAACAGCTACAAATGAACTAACGAAGTTGGTTGATTTATTTAAAGTACTTGTAAAGTCTGGAACTATGGGAGCAGGAGTTTATTATGAAACAATGGGGCAATAATGGGGCAAAAAGGGCACCAATGGGGCAATAATGGGGCAAAGAGATACCAAACGAGACAAGAGCAGCAATTAAAAAAGGATTAAACAATGGCCTCACAAAGTGCTCAAATATCATCGACAAAAATAGGGAACAGCAAAAAATGTTCTGATTATCAGCATTTTGTGAATTATATAAAAGGCTCACTGTGGGCTGATTGCACAGATTTTAAAGGGCTCAAAGCATTTTAAACGATGAAGGAAAAAGAATTAAAAAAACGATTACAGCAAACTTTCGACTTCTCGATTTGGAAGGAAATTTTGCCTTTGTTTTTCAAGAAAGTACAGTACTTTACTGTACCAAACAAATTGGAATACGGCAGTGAAAAAGTTTTAGATGCCATCCAGTTAGGTGTGGTCCAGCTCGATGATGACAAACGTCTTGCCATCTTAGTGTATGAAGTGGATGATACCGTATTTATAAATAGAAATCGGGTAGAACTTAGAAAAATAGCCATAAAACCTATTGATGAAGATAAAATCCATGGTGCACTAGCATTTTTTTACAATAAAGAACAAGCAGATTATAGATTTTCATTTATTGCCAAAGAATCAAGTTTAGATCTCGAAACAGGACAACTCATAAAAGGTGAGACCAAACCCAAACGTTTTACTTATCTCTTAGGTGCTAATGAAGCATGTACTACTGCCGCCAAACGTATGCTAGTCATCATAGAAAAGAATGCAAAAGGTAAAGTAACCATTCAGGAGCTCAAGGATGTTTTCTCCGTAGAAGCGCTCAATAAAGACTTCTTTAAGTCTTACAAATCTCATTTTGAAAAATTTTGGAAGTATCTGTCAAATGAAGAAAATCCTTATCGTCAAAATATCATAGATTCAGATAAAGATACTAAAGATAAACAGGAAAAACCCATCCGTGATTTTTGTAATAAACTGTTGGGAAGAATTGTTTTTCTTCACTTTTTACAAAAAAAAGGTTGGATGGGTTGTTCGCCCAAAACAAAAGACTGGAATGATGGCGACCCACGTTTTATGCAACAACTCTTTGAAGATTTTTCTAAACCTGAACATTTCCAAAGTCAGTGTCTTACGCATTTGTTTTTTGAAACACTCAACAATAAAAGACCTAATGATACTTTTGAAGTAAAAGGTTTAAACGGTAAACTGAGTCGATCTCGTGTTCCCTACTTAAATGGTGGTTTATTTGAACCTGAAAAAAACAAAGCTACTTTAACAATTGATTTTCCAGCTGACTACTTTAAAGAATTGTTAGAGTTTTTTGAGCAGTACAATTTCACGATTGACGAAAACAGCCCAGACGACCACGAAGTAGGCATTGACCCAGAAATGCTTGGGCATATTTTTGAAAATCTACTGGAAGACAACCGAGACAAAGGAGCATTTTATACGCCTAAAGAAATTGTGCAGTATATGTGTAAGGAAAGTTTGATTCATTATTTACTGAACACTTTTAAAGAGCAAAAAGACATTGAAGCCTTTATTCGCTTTCATACCGTTTCACCTGTATTAGCTAACAAAGAAAATGCCGTTTTGCTCAACCAAAAACTGGACGATATTAAAGTTTGCGACCCTGCCATTGGCTCGGGAGCTTTCCCTATTGGAATGTTGCAAGAGATTTTTGAAGCTAAACGTTTTATTTTTCCATTTACGGGTTTACTTGAATTTAAAAATGCTGAAGTAAAAAAGAACATTATCCAAAATTCTATTTATGGAGTCGACTTAGAAAAAGGGGCTGTGGACATTGCGCAATTGCGTTTTTGGCTAGCTCTAGTAGTAGATGAAGAATACCCCCACCCTCTCCCTAATTTAGACTATAAAATCATGCAGGGCAATAGCCTGCTGGAACAATTTGGTGGAATACCATTAGAAACATTAATGAAAGACGAAGATTCCATAGTCGTAACAAAAACTGGGCAACTAAGTCTTGGAGCTGAGTTGGAAAGGACAGAACTGCAGTATACTGTATTTGATAAAATAACAAGACTACAACTTTGGCAACTTATAGAAAAATACTACGATCCTCAAGCATGGGAACAAGAAACTGGAGAAAGAATTGACAAACATGCTATCAAAAAAGAGATAAATGATATTGTAGAAGGGAAAATACACTTTTTTGTATTAAGAAAAAAAAGAAAACTTCAAGAAGAAGTAGATTATTGGACAAAGTATCTAAATATAAATAATACTGAATATTCACGCCTTAACCAAAAAGGGAAAGAATTCAAAAAATATATAGAAACAAAAGAAAAACTTGAACAGCTCGACAAATTAGAGCTCGAGCTAATAAAACTCCAAGGGTCTGAAGAAAAACCCTTTTTTCTCTGGCATACTTGGTTTAAGAAAGATGTATTTGACAAAGGTGGTTTTGATATAATGATTGGTAACCCGCCATACATACAACTTCAAAAAATGGGTAAGGAAACCGACATACTACAGGAAGCAGGTTTTGAAACCTTTGCTCGTACTGGCGATATTTATTGCTTGTTTTATGAAAAAGGAATTGATCTTTTAAAAAAAGGCGGAACATTGACTTACATCACTTCCAATAAATGGCTTCGCACAGATTATGGTAAGAATTTAAGGAAGTTTTTCTCAAAACAAAATCCTTTTTTAGTCATAGATTTAGGTGCTAATGTATTTCATAGTGCCACTGTTGATACAAATATTTTAGTGTTGGAGAAAAATAGTTTCAGCAAAAAACTAAGGGGTATTTCAATACAAAACCATTTAGATCTAAAAGGATCAAAAGTTGAAAATGCTTTGCCAATTGACATTGAAGAGGATAATATTTGGAATGTATTGTCTAAGCAAGATTATCTTATAAAAGCAACAATAGAAAATGGAAACAAGATTTTAGGTAATTGGCCAATTGCCTTTAACTATGGAATTAAAACGGGACTTACTGAGGCTTTTCTACTTACAAATAAAGTAAAAGATGAACTCATAAATATTGATGAAAAGAACAAGGAAATAATTAAACCCGTTTTAAGAGGGAAAGATTTGGATAAGTATAAAATTAAGTTCAAAGATTATTATTTAATTAATTCCCACAATGGTGTCAGAGAACGAAATATAGCCCCAATTGACATCAATAATTATCCAACAATAAAAGAATATTTGGAAAGTTTTGGGGACAAACTTAAAAGCCGTTCTGACCAAGGTAATACACCTTTTAACCTTAGAAATTGTGCCTATCTACTCGAGTTTTCTAAATCTAAAATCATTTACCAAGAAATAGTCCAGCAACCGTCATTTGCGTTTGATAAAGAGGGTCAATTCTTTTGTTTAGATACAGCAAGAATAATTACAGGAGAAAAACTAATGTTTCTTTTGGCTGTGCTAAATTCAAACTTGTTTTTTTATTCAGTAAAGAATTTTTACGGTGGTGGTGGTTTAGGTAATACAGGAATAAGAATGAAACATACGTTCATTGATAAGTTTCCAGTTCCGGAAATAGATAACATACAACCTTTTGAGAATATTGCCGAATATCTCATTTACCTAAACTATCCAAAACAAGCACCTTTTTTAGAAAAAGTAAGTAATGAAGCGGTAAGCCAAGTGTTTGAAGACTTGGTAAATATGATGGTGTACGAACTTTATTTTGAGGAAGAAATGAAATCTAAGGAAATTGATGTATTACAATTTGTAACTGAAAAAACATTTCCAGACATTACCCAAGCAGAAGATAAAAAAGCCGTCATACAAAAAGTGTATTATGAGTTGCAACAAAAAGACAATGCAATCCGAAACCGTATTTTGATAGCCAGTAGCCGCAGTGAAACTTTAGCAAGAATTAACGCAGCAACAAGTTAGAGATGAGATTACACGAATTGCATATCAACAACTTTAAGTTTTTCCCGAAGCAAGATCCAAACAGTCCTTTGCTGAAAATTGATGGAAAAAACTTATTGATTTATGGAGAAAACGGAAGTGGAAAGTCGACTATATATTGGTCAATATATACTTTACTAGAAAGTGCGTTTAAAACTGCCAACATAGAAGTTTCAAAATATTTTGACAAAGGAGGTGAACATGGTTTAGTAAATATTCATTCGCCTAAAAATCATAAAGCTCATATAAAGGCGGTATTGAGAGAAACAGGAATTCCTGATGTTGAATTTTATCTTGACGGAGAAACTGCTACCATTGAAGCTATCCGTGCAAATTCAGCCGTACGTGAAAGCGGAATGGCCAGTGATTTTATTAATTACAGAGTCCTTTTACAAATACATAATATAAAACATTCCAAAGAAAATAATCTTTTTGAATGGTTTAAGGATGAGATTTTCCCTTACATACTAATTGCTAACATCAACAGCACTAAAAGCGTTGGGGATGTATTGAAAGCGTTGAAAACAGGACCTTCCAAGGTCAAAGCCTTGGATGAAATTGATAAATTGATTTTTCCTAATGCGTCAATGCAGCATCACGCAGAGGATGCTGTAACAAAGGATTATAAGAAATTTCAGAAATACGAAAGAGAGTTAAAAAAGTGGAACAACAAATTGAAAGTATATTTGGACGGTATTACCGCAAGAGCCAATGAAATACTTGCACAAGACTTTCAGCAGAATTTTGAAATCAAGCTTGATTACACTGCTTCAAAAATAAATGTAACAGAAGACAATTTAGGTTGGGAAGACCCAATCATTGAATTGAAAATTCCTGTTTACAATAGTAAACGCAATGTTGTAAAGCGCCCACACACATTCTTGAACGAAGCTAAATGGACAAGTATCGGGCTTTCAATTCGCCTTGCCATCATTGAAGACTGGACAAATCGTCCAGCAACCGCACAACTTAAAGCTTTGGTAATTGATGATATGCTTTTGAGTTTAGATATGAGCAATCGTGATATTGTGCTAAACATTTTACTCGACAGATATGTCAACGATTATCAGTTGATAATGCTGACACACGATAGGTTTTTCTTTGAGTTAGCTCAAGGCAAAATAAATGCAAGAAATAGAGTTGGTGATTGGTTAAAATTAGAAATGTGCAAAATCTCATGAAAGTGTACCACCTTATCTCATTCAAAGTGTACCACTTTTGATAGGGTAAGTGATCGTTCTACAAAGATATTTATTTATTTGATAATCGGGCTTAGGTGCAGCGCT
>JAKQLF010000028.1 GCA_029567325.1 Bacteroidota bacterium
AAAGAAGGTGTATACATAACTCCGTTGGTTGCAGGGACAGGAACCAATTCCAATGTGTACACAGAATCTTCTTTGTATTCACTGTATTCGATTGCTTCACCACTACCAAAAACAGTAATCATGGTATAGTTTAAATACACCCAGTTGCCACAACCCAAAGTTTGGTAAAATTGCTCAATGCTTTGCAATTGTGGACCAGCCCCAAGTTGCAAAAGATAAGCATAAAACTGCCCTGCAGGTATAGATGCAGTGAGCAAAATTTGTGAACTCAATATCAACATGTATTGAGAATTGGTAGTGTACTGGGTCAATTTTGGCGGAATGGTATTGTTGTCCGAGAAAGTGAAATTTTCAACAACATTGAGATTAGTACGATCTACAACCAGCGCCCAGTAGACATTGCGTAGATTTTGATCACAAGCTAGTTGTGTAGTCCCCATGACCACTCTGTTGGAGTAACCTGATCCTTGATGGTCTGTAACTACTACTTGTAAAGTAAGCGGAAGATTTGAAGCCATTAATATAAAATTTAAAAGATGAAGTAATATAATTATAAATTTTCAGAAAAATTAAGACTCGTTGGTGGAGGTACATTTCCAACTGGAGGAAGTGTAGTAATGTCGGGGCTACCTACCGGAAAAGACCAATAACTTGCTTGTAAATTACTGCCTTGATGTGTCAAAACAGCCCAGCCATGATTGAAAAATTCACTAGTTCTGGTTACTTTTTGCGGAGGTAAGTTTGGCACGGTGATCCATTGCGTCCAGTTGACGGGTGTAATACCCACCTGAACTATAGGGCTCGCATAGTGGAATCGGTCCCCTTTTACGGCATATCCGCCATCTTTGTCCCATTGTTCATAACCACTATTTCCCACAAGCCTTCCTTTTTTCAAAGGAATATTATTTGCATTGAATAATTCATTGTTGCGATAGATGGCTAAAATATGCTCATGTCCCCAGTACCAGGCCAACACTTGGTCAAAATAGGGAGAGAAGACATTGAAAAGATTTCCGTTTAAATAATCCATATTGGATTTTGGCGCAGAACCCACATATACCACATTTTTGCCATCGTTGATCTCACTACTTACAGAATATAGTTGGTGGTGAGAAAGCAATATGGTCTTTCCACCTGATTGCTTGAAAGTTTCCAACTTGTCCTGGCACCAATCAGCTTCACTAAACCAAAGCCATGGAGAATATGCGCCTTGAAGTTGTGTAGCAACCCATGCGTCCACAGAATTTAGTCCAGTATCCATGGCTAGATATTGCAATGTACCAGATTGATTTCTGAGGCAAAAGTAACTGGCTGCTTGGGCGTATTGTGGAAAGCCATTGGCAGCATTCATCTTCAAAACTTTAGTGAAGAAGGGTTCTCCACCGCTCATATATTCATGATTTCCAGGTATGGAGAAAACAGGAACAGCTTTGCCAGTACGTTTGAAAGCCTCTGTAAACATGTTGATGTAAGCATCCACTTCACTGTTCATGCCGGCATAATAAATGTCTCCCAAATGGATGATGATGTCTGGTTTTTGATTGATGAGTAAGGACATCAACATGAGGATACCATCAGTAAGCCCTGTACCAAAATCACCTAAAATGGCCACTTTGGCATTGTCTGGAATGGTATAAACACTGAATGTTTTTTTGAAAGTATTCTTGTCAACGTTGATTGGAACTTTATTTACCCAGTCAATGTAAGGGCTGGGGTAGGGGTTTGCATATGCTTCCCATTCGGCTCCAGCCAAAATCCATTGTTGTATGTTTGAATCAGTATCAGGGAAGGAGGAAGGTTTGTCATTCACTCCAAGATCAGTAAACCCAAAACCGGCTTGCTCTGGATTATTTCTTACAACGTTTAATACCGCCTGACGATAAAAATAATGTGAGGCATAATAATGAATATGCGGATGGCTAGCGCCAGTTTGATGTAATTGTGAGACAAATTCTAATTCCTCATGAGTTGGGCTTGGTAATTTGTCTGCAGCGCGTTGTACATGTAAATTGGTGCCTGCAATCATATCGTCTTGTAAAGCAAGTGTTCTGACCTCATGAGGTATCATGTCGGGATTTTCACTTTGTATCCGTTTACTAACCACGGACATAACAGCTGATTGCCATCTAGCGAGGGCAGGATTGGAAGCTCGGACGAAAGGAGAATATAAAGTTGTTTCCATTGGAATTTATGTTTTATGATTTTAGGAATATTGGGGTTGAGTAATTTCATTTTCGTCCACTAATTGTGCTTGGGGTACATATTGGGTGACGTCTGCTAATGTAAATTGGATGCGTACAGGATGGCCTCCCGTGGGAATGGGGTCGGGGATGGCAACAACTGGTAGTTTAGGTGTACTGACTACGACAGAAGCGCTGTTATCATTGGTTAAATGTGGACAACTGTAGGCAAATTGATACCAAAATTTATCACCACCTGCAATGAAGTTATATTTGCAATTTCCCATACCTCCATAACCAACTGGGCCATAATTGCTTCCTTGTAATTGGAAAGTAATAGTAACATTTGCTGGAATGGTCTTTGGGGGAGGAGTGACATAACTTCCGTGAATGATATTTTGTGATTCTAAAATGAGCGTCTGGCCAGTATTATTTACAATGGTCACATAACAAGAATAGTCTGAATTCATATGAATTGGATTTTTGCGAATGAGTTAATGAAGTTTAATAACTATCCAAAGATAGATGACTGAAATGCGCGAATTGCCCGTAGTAATACCTGTTCTAAATCAGCGTGTTTATACTAGACAATAGAGGTTGGTAGTTGGTAGGAGTGGGAAAATGGGAATCAAATTTTGTGATGTATAGGCAACAAAACTCTAATAAAAGTATTATTTGTTGTGTATAGATAACAAAATGCATAAAATATCAGTGTTTGTTATGTATAACTAACAAAAATGGCATATCTTTGCAGTTCATTAAGTTGGTGTGATATGTTGATAAGAAACAAGTATATAGAAAGGATCAAGCCATTCATAAATAAGAGGCTTATTAAAGTGCTTACAGGACAACGCAGAGTTGGGAAAAGTGTACTGCTTCAAACATTAGCAGGAATTTTAAAACAACAAAATTCTGATATACAGATCCTTTATTTGGATATGGAAAAATATGAATTTGATTCCATTAAAAATTATGTGGATTTGATGGAATATATTAAGGCAAATAAAAAGGCTGATAAAATAGCTTTGTTTATAGATGAGATACAAGGAATTACAGAATTTGAAAAGGCCTTGCGTAGTTTATACTCAGATTCAAACTTTGATATATATATTTCTGGGAGTAATGCCAATTTACTTTCTTCAGAACTGAGTACTTTGTTGGGAGGTAGATATATTGAATTTGAGATACATCCTTTTGTTTATACCGAATTTTTGGAGTTAAAACAGATAGAAGACAATGATGCGAATTTTAATTCATTTTTAAAATTCGGTGGATTACCAGGCTTGTCAGATTTTGAAGATAATGTTGGTATGAAAGAGGAGTATTTGAAAAATATTTACACATCTATTATATTTAGGGATGTGGTAAGGCGTAATCAAATAAGGAATATTGCTTTTCTTGAAAATTTGATCCAATTTGTTGCAGACAATATAGGAAGTTTACTTTCATCTACCCAAATTTCAAAATACCTGAAATCTCAGAAATTGAATATCTCAACTAATATTGTGATAGAATATTTAGATTATCTGTGCAATGCATTCATTATCAGGAAAGTAAAAAGGTATGATGTAAAGGGTAAAAGGATGTTTGAAATAGGTGAAAAGTACTACTTCGAGGATTTAGGAATTAGAAATTCCATTGTCGGATATCGCACGACTGAGGTACACAAATACTTAGAAAATGTCGTTTTTAATCATCTTAAAGCAAATGGTTATAATGTTAAAGTTGGACAGATTGGGAGTAAAGAAATTGATTTTGTTGCCGAAAAAAACAATGAAAAAAAATATATCCAGGTATGTTATTTATTAGACTCAGAAAAAACAATAGCCCGGGAGTTTGGGAATTTAAATGAGATAAAAGACAACTTTGAAAAAATAGTATTGAGCTTGGATGCAATAAAAAATGGTAATTCATTTGAAGGCATTAAAAATATGTCGATAAGGGATTTCTTAATTTCTTTTGAATAGGATGCTGGAGTTGTCATTTCTGCCAATGTTTTTGAATAATGATAGATATCTGCGAATTAGTATAAATGTCTGTTGAATTAATTTTCATCAATCGTTTTTTTCTTCCGAACTACTAATAAAATAAGTCTAATCTTCTCACAAACTAAGCAGTTCTTTAAAAGCATTGGCTTGACGGCGACTGATTTCTATTTCCATTCCATTGTTCATGGTCACTTTTAGATTGCCACTAAACCATGGCGTGATTTTGGAAATTTTTCTAATATTGATGACTTGTTGTCGATTTGCTCTAAAGAATTCATTGGTTGGCAGGGTAACAATTATTTTTTGTAAAGACTTGTAAATCATTGGCTTGTGGTTTTCAAAAAACACTCGAGTATAATTTCCATCTACTTCAAATAATTCTAAATCGGCTATTTTGACCAACCAACAATTATCGCCATCTTTTAGAAATATCTGACTATGAATGGATTTTTCTTCAGATCGTGATCGTTCCTTTTCAATTGCAACAATGACTTTTTCCATTGATTTTTCAAAACGTTCAATAGAAATAGGTTTCAAAAGATAATCAAAGGCATTATATTCAAAGGATTTAATAGCAAATTCATCATAAGCAGTTGTGAATACCACTTTAGGAACTTCATCCAATAATTCCAATAATTCAAATCCTGATTTTCCGGGTAAATTGATATCGAGAAATAAAAGTTGTGGCGGACTGTTTTGCATTAATTCCAAAGCTGACTCTACATTTTCTGCTTCTCCAATAATTTCTATTTCATCAAAAGGTCTGATGAGTTCTTTCAGCTCATTGCGAGCTAGTCGAGAGTCTTCTACTATTACTGTCGTAATTTTCATACCTGAAGTAAGGTTATTGGCAAATAGATACGCACGATCACTTTTCCATCTTCAAATTTAATAGAAAAATCAGCATTCCCATTATACAGAATCCGCAATCTATCTTTGATGTTTTTGATGCCAACCGAAGTGCCTGTGCTTCCTGAAAGTAAGCGGCCATCATTACTGACAGCAATTTGCATTTTGTCATCAACTTGAGAAATAGATAACAACACTGTACCACCCTCGGGCAAAGTCGAAATACCATGTTTGATGGCATTTTCAATAACCAATTGGAGCATCATAGGTGGAATTGTTGCCTCCATTAATTGATCATCGACTTCTTGCAGATATTGCAACCTATCTTCCATTTGAATGGTGCTCAAGGCAATAAAGTTTTTGACAGTTTCGAGCTCTTCTCTCACCGTTACAGTGTCAGTCATCTCAGCATTGAGTGATGCACGCAACATTTCTGACAATCGAGTCAACATTTCTCGTGATTTATGAGGATCTTCTAGAATTAATGCACGAATATTGTTGAGACTATTGAACATAAAATGTGGATTGATTTGACCTTTGAGGGTATTGAGTTGCGCTTCTTTCAAGGCTGCTTCCAATTCGAGACGGCTTATTTTTTCATTACGTAATTTCAAACTTGATTTAATCACTATGTATAACACACACCACATGATAACATAGAGGACAATATTGATGTAATTGACCAGAATTTCAAGAGCAGACATGCCCAAATGCTGGTGATTTTCAATGAAATAAAAAGCTACATTTACTAAAAGAAGTAGGATAGTAGCATAGAGCAGGCCGAGCAGAATGGCAACACCAAATGCTTTGAGATAATTTGGTACTGACTGATCTTCTATCAACCGAATTTTCTTCAAATAGGCTCTTAAAATGGTGGTTGTAGCAATAGCCAGGCTGAAGAATATCAATCCTTCAACCAAGAAATAGGAATCACTAATGTCATTGTCATGCAAAATTTTCGCCCAGAATGTAAGCACCATCAGCAAGCCCCAGCCCCCTAATTGTAAAGGCCAGAATGCTTTTCCATATTTTTTATTCTTCATTAAAATCTTTCTTTCAACCAATTAAACATCAATTCTAAAGCAATTGGCGAAATTGTCTCTTCGATCTGACCATATTCTGAAAATGCTCCGGTTTGTGAATTTTGGAATAAATGGTTGAGATTGGGCAATTCCTTGATGGTGAAATCTTTATTTTTGCCTTTTTGTAGTGCTTGTTCGATGCCAGGGAGATTTATTTTTGGCAACACCTGGAAATCTTTTTCTCCATTGATTGCTAAAACAGGACATTGCACTTCGGTTAAGTAAACTGAGGGCTCAAGTTTCATAAAAGTCCTCATCCAATCTGAAGTAAGGCTTGCAATTTGTGCGTCTATACTCTTTTCCGTTACCCCTTCCATTGAGCCGGGATATTTATCCAATAATTCTTTAAATAGAACTTTTATTTTCGCTTTCTCATCTGCTGGTTTTGCATGGATAATTTCATAGATTTTCTTTGTGTAAGTTTCATTGACCGCGATGAACTCTTCTTTTTCACCGGCGAGTTCTCCATTTCTTCTAGCTTGTGTTAACAATACTTCTGTGCCATTTACACCCGGTCCAGCCAACAGTATACAAAAGGCAATGTCTTTTCTTTGTGAAGCAACAATTGGTGCAATGAGTCCACCTTCGCTGTGGCCGATAAAACCAATTTTTCGAATATCAACAGCGTCTTTGCGCGTTTTTAAATAATCGAAAGCCGCTTCTGCATCCAATGCGAAATCGAGTGTTGTGTTATCTTTAAAACCTAAAGGAACATAAGCTTCTGAAGAGGCAATGCCACGGTCATCATAACGGAGCACTGCAATTCCTTTTCTGGTGAGATAATCAGCAATGACCAAAAATGGTTTGTGTCCAAGTAATTCCTCATCTCTATTTTGGCCGCCAGAACCTGAAATCAAAATTGCCACTGGGGGATTTTTCACATTTTTTGGTAATGTCAAGGTTCCGCCAAAAGTGATGTTATTGGCTTTTGGGTTTTTGAATGTTACTTCTTCAACCAAGTAAGGAAAAGGTTCTTTGGGTTCTTGAGGTCTGTTGAATGCTTTTGACGCCGATCCTCTAGATAAGGTCAAAGGAAGTGTAAGGCCACCTTGACTAAATATTCCAATGAGTTTATCTTCTTGTAATTTTCCTGCATATTTGGCACCAAGGGCTGGTATGAAAACATAAATCGAGTCATTAATTTGCAGAGTTGATCCAGTTGGAATATCTTTTGCACCTTGTAGTGGACTATCCAAATTGGTAGATAAAGTTTGATCATTTTTAGTGATGTGGAAAACCAGTGGTAATTTCATTCCCTGTACTTCCAATTCCCCATTCCAATCTCCAGTTAAATCTTGGGCATTTAGTGACCAAAATGCCCCAATGAATGTGACTATTAAAACTCCAATTAATTTTTTCATCTTGTTTAATATTTGATACCAAATGTAATAGCAAGATAATGGTAATTGGTGATAATTATGATGAATGGTTATGTTGTGGGGGTGAACGGCGTTGTTAATGGTTAATGATAAATGGTTAATGATTAATGGTTGGCGTGGTTGAGGCATGGCATGCCATGCCTTCTCAACTGTAATATAATATGGTACCACCTGCAGAGAAAGGCCTGCGTGCCTTCCTGAACGATATTTTTATTGTTGGGTGTGCATGGTTAATGATTAATGGTGAATGGTTGGGGTGGTTTAGGCATGGCATGCCATGGCATTTACAATTATTTACCTTAATTATTGTGAACATTTATAAATGGAGGTTTTGGAAATGATAATTTTGAGTAATGGATTTAAAAAAGGGTTATGGTATTAAATAATTTCAAACTTGCATTTCGCAATATGCGGCAGAATAAAGCATTGGCATTGCTGCAAATTTCAGGTTTGAGTATTGGTGTGGCCGCAAGTATTTTATTAGCAATTTATATCAATGGTCAATGGAAGTTTGATCGGTTTCACCAAAAAAGTGAACAGATCGTAAGGATAAATGCGATTTCTGAAAACGAAGAAACCGCCTTTCGCTCTAGTGCAATTACATTTTCAGGAATGGGACCATGGGTTGCCAACCATTTTCAGGAAGTGAAATCCAGTGTGAGATTGGCAAGATGGATCGCCAATGATGTTGTGTTGAGATTTGGAGAGAATGTCATTAGAGACGATGCCTTTTTATTTGTGGATTCCAATTTTTTGGAGGTATTTTCTTTCCAACTTATTGAAGGAAATGCTAAAGACATCTTATCTCGTCCAAACACCATTGTACTCACCCAATCAAAGGCAAAAGCATTTTTTGGTGAAGGACCGGCGCTCGGTAAAACAATACTTTTTGATGGAAGAAATTCATTTTTAGTTACAGGGGTTCTGAAAGACCCACCTAAGGAGTCTCATATCCAATTCTCCGCTTTGTGTCCGATAACTACCATTCAGGAATTTGGTTTGGATATGTATAAAGACAATCATTTTGATTATGCAGCAGTTTTTACTTATTTGGTCCTTGACAAGCAAACACCAATTGAATCTTTTGGACAAAAATTAAATGACAGATTTTATGGGGAGTTTGCTGAAAATAAATTTAAAAATGGTTTTGAAGTACAAAGTTTGACTGATATCCACATGGACAATGAGGTACAATATGGATTGGGGCAAAGCATCAATGGAGCGAATATTTTCACCTTACTCGGCATCTCTTTTTTGATACTCGCCATGTGTTGGATCAATCATTTCAATTTATTTACAGCAGAAACTTTTGGAAAGACGAAACCATTGAGCATCCGACGCATCATTGGTGCAGATAGAAAACATGTATTCAACCAATTGGCAATTTCTGCATTGCTGACTAATTTGATGGGCATCGGTTTTGGCATCTTGTTGGCTGTAATTGGTTATTTAACTTTCAAAAATAATTTTGACTGGAATTTAAACGCATCATTGGATATTGAATGGAGTTTCAAAGCTCCTCCTTTTTTAATTGTTATCTACCTGGTTCTTGGCACCATTTTATCAACGGTATTGCCTGCTATTATTTTAAGTGCAGTGGATTTGTTGGGTTTTTTACAACCAAAATTTCAAAAATCAATCCATGGAATGAATATAAGGAAAGCATTATTGATTTTTCAATTTTCAATCATGATTGCCTTGACCTCTTTTGGAATTTTGATTTATCAACAAACCAAATATGCTCAGAAAAAGCCATTGTCTATCAACTTAGATGATGTCACTATCTTGCGGTCGCCATTAGGTTTTGCCTATCAAGAAAATCAAGATATTCACTTCAATTATTTTTATGAAGAAATGAAGAAAAGACCAGAGGTGGAAAATGTTGGATTCTCAACGTCGATTCCTGGACAAGTGATAAGCCTTGTTGATAAAACAATTTTTAATGGAAAAGATGTTTCCAAATTATTACATCGATATTTTATAGCTGCAGACTTTTTTGAAACATTTCAATTCCAATTTTTAGGAAAGAGTGAAACATATAGCAGCCAGTTGTCGGACAAATCCTATGGGGTCATCAATGAAAGTGCGATGAGGGTTTTGGGAATTGATAAAACTGAGGATATCATTGGCAAAACCCTCATTAACAACGATGAATTATTGGAAATTGTGGGAGTTGTGAAAGATCACCACCAGCTTTCTATTCATCATCCTAAACAAGCTATTCTTTATGATTTCCGTCAAGGTGCTAAAGGATATGAAGATGGATATTATGCTGTTAAATACGGAGCGCATGTTGATTTAACCAGAGCACAAAATGTGACAAAAACTTTATTTCACAAAGCATTTCCTTTTGCGGCTTTTGATACTTTTTCTGCGAAAGAATTCTACCAAAGGCAATATCAGGATGATCAAGGTTTTTTAAACATCATTTTAATATTTATTGGTCTTTCATTTTTGATCGGATGTTTTGGGATGATTGGCATTTCCATGATTGAATTTGATAGGAGGACAAAAGAAGTTGCCATTAGAAAGACCTTGGGTGCATCTATCGCATCTATTATTGTTTTACTTTTTAAAAACATCATGCAACTGACGATCTTTGCAAATGTCATTGCCGTTCCGATTGCATTTTATTTTATGTTTCGATGGCTGCGGAAATTTTCATATAGAGTTGATATTTCATGGCAGATATTTGCTAGTTCGGCCATTAGTACGCTGCTGGTTATTTTTTTGGTTTTGATTAATCAGGCGAAAAAAACCGCGAGTTTAAATCCGGTAAATAGTTTGAAGAGAGAATGAGTTCATAAAGTAGAAAGTTCATAAAGTTTGAAAGTTCATAAAGTTTGAAAGTTCATAAAGTATAAAGTTCATAAAGTAGAAAGTTTGTAAAGTAGACAGTTCATAAAGTATAAAGTTCATAAAGGTTTTTAATTAGAAAGAAAAGGCTGGTAGCTGGTGGCTCGAAGCTCGAGGCTTAATTTCACAAATGAAGGGATCTTAAAAAATAGTTTGCTCTTTCGTGTTTTATCTGTAAAGAGATTACATTTACAAAGCACATTTACTTTTTAAATCGTTGAAGTATGAATAATACACACTCTCGCAGGGGATGGTTACGTCAGTTGACGGCTGGAATGGCTGGACTGCTGATTGCTGAAAATGCCATTGCCAAAGCTCCATTTACACTTCCATTTAATGAGGCCAAAGCCTTTATTTCTCCGACTGATCCAATCAAGATTACCAAATTGGAAATCATTCCTGTTCATACTTTGAGGACCATCTTTGTGAAATTGCATACAGATGTTGGTATCATAGGTTTGGGGGAAGGGACTGTTGAAGGGCGAATCGCAACCACAATGGCAGCCATCAAAGAACTAGAAAAATATTTGATAGGCAAAGATCCTAGGAGAGTGGCCCATCATTGGCAAGCTATTTACAGACATGCTTTTTATAGAGGTGGTGTTGTTTTGACCAGCGCTCTTTCTGCTGTGGATATTGCTATGTGGGACATCAAAGGAAAAGCTTTGGGAGTGCCTATTTATGAGTTGCTCGGTGGTCCAACCAGGGACAGAGTGCGGCTTTATGGACAAGCAGGTGATCCTGAAGGTGCCAAAAAAGTTGTGGCTGAAGGTTATCAGTCCATGAAAATCAGTGTTACTTACAGTAGGGGTAGACTTTCAAGAATGGTGGAAAATCCAGATTTTATCCAAGGGGTTGTGGAAAATATTGCTGCTATTAGAGAGGCTATTGGGCCAAAAATTGACATGGGAATAGAATTACACGGAGACCATTCTCCACAAACTTCTATGATGATCGTTAAGGCTTTGGAAGAATTTTTACCCTGGTTTTATGAAGAACCTATCCAGTTTCAAAATCTTCCATTGATGGCAGAAATGGCGAAAAAAACGCACATTCCTTTTGCAACTGGAGAAAGGATGGTGACTAAGTGGCAATTTAGGGAACTGCTTAATCTGGGTGCAGCTTCTATATTACAACCAGATGTAACGCATTGTGGTGGTATAACAGAATTGAAAGCCATTTCATCTTTAGCGGAAGCTTATTATGCTGCCATGTTGCCTCATGCAAAAGAAGGTATCATTGGTGCGGTCGCATCCTTACATGTTGTCGCTAGCATTCCCAATTTGATGGCTCATGAATGGCCAAGTTTGCAAGCAGCTCCAAAAGATGGTGTGGAGCGAAGTGCTTTTGGTAAAAGTTATATTAAAAAGCCACTTGTAATGGGTAGCAATGGGCATATTGAAATAATTGGCAATATTGATAAACCTGGATTGGGTGTCGAATTGGACGAAAACCTTATTGACAATGAACGTGGAGTAGAAGAGTGGGAATTTCCAGAAATGTGGGATAGTTTTGATGGCTCAGTTTTGGATCATTGATTGATTGAAAAGTGAAAAGTCACGGAGAGACGCAAGGCCTTGCGGTTGTACTATTTTATAAAGTGGTAAGTTTTTAATTTAATTAACAAGCTTTAACTCACATTTCTGAAATGGGCGACGGCGTCGGCAGCGTCCAAAAACAAACATACTTTGGGCTATTTGGAATTACGGATTTATCAAAATATGCATAGTGCTGAAAATTTTACCAGAGAAAAATCAAATCTCAGCGTTATCCTTTTGAAATAACGGGACGACGGAGTGTCCATTTTGGTTTTGGAGTAGCTGTGATCAGGGGATCACAGTTCAGCTCTAAAATCGTTTGCAACGATTTCTTTACGTGCTTCATCTTGATCTTTGCTTTTTTGTCACTACAATTAAAATGGTCAATCCATTTTCCGATGAGTATATATTCAGGATTTACCCTGAATTTCATAAATTTTAAAAAATAGTATATAAAAAACTTGCACAGTTCCTTTTATTTTTTCTAGTTTTGTAATAACAATTGAAAGGAGTAGAAAAATTTAAATAATAAAATCCGAAAGCTGATACCCGTCCTTTGCTCTTCTCAATAAATAGTTTCCAAAGTGTATTTATTTTTTGACAAAAAGATTGTCGAAATTATTTTGATGATGGAATTTATTCCTGTGGTGAATAAATAAACACACCTATTTTATTGTGAATTATTTTCTGAATCTTCGATCTGATTCAGGCTATACCTGTATATCCATCATTAATATTTTAGTTGCTTTTAAAAGCGACAAGATATTGATTTTTTAAAATTGAACTTTTTCGCTGCTATTTGCACAAGTTGCTAACTTGAGCTGACTCTGTTTTAGTTATTTATTTGATTTTTAAACGTGACCCCATAAGTCACCCTGCATATTATTGCCCAAAATAAAGACAACAATTTGAAATGAAAAAGATAAAATTATTGAATATGAAAACCAAAACAACTTCTTTGCAGATTGCTTGCTCGATTTTGCTTATCGCAGTATTTTCCTCATCAATACTGGCACAAAAAGAATACAGATTTTTATATCACAAAAATTGGGAAACAATCAATAATAAAAAACCTAAAGATCAAAAGAAATGGCAAGAATTTGAGCTTTTTGCACACATGTATGCCAGATACGCAGTACCTGAAGAAAAGACGCTTCCCCTTGTTTTTAATGTACTTGAAACAAGTACAAGTAGAAAGATTTCACAGGAAATAATTGAAGGACAATTGCAAATTTTAAATGATGCATTTGCGGGGGTTTATGAAGAGAAAGAGCATTTCTACGGAGATCGCATGGCAGGTGATTCCAAAATCCGATTTTGCCATGGTACTCCTACGGGAAATAAAGTGGAAATCAATTATAAGCAAATTTCGCTGCCATTTAGCGTGCAAAATTTAAGTCAAATTACAGATAAAAAGACTGGAATTGAGGGTGCAAAAAAAGATGAATACATCAATATTTGGATTACGGATTTGCCCGACGAAGTCGGAGGATTTGCATTACTGCCCGATGTTGATGATGCTTTGGATGGTATATATATAGATCCAGATTTTTTTGGGGTTAATGCGGCAAAAAAGGAGTACAGTCAAGGAAAAACATTGGTTCACTTAATGGGGCAATATTTGGGCTTATATCCATTATGGACCAATCTGGAATGTCAAGGAGATGGAGTGGAAGATACTCCTACTCACAATGCACCCAATTATTCCTGTTATGGTTATAGCCACGTGTCGATGTGTCCAGGAAATGAAGAAGAAATGATTGGTAATTTCATGGATGCAGGCCTGGACGAATGTTCATTCATGTTTACCAAAGGACAAGTAGCGAGAATGAACGCCAATCTATCCGATAGAGGTTATCGGAACAATCTGAAAAACGGTAAAAAAGTATGTGGAAAACCCTTGGATGAAGAAGTGGTTGAGAATAGAAATCTGACTCCTGAAAATCTTGAAATCATTCCAAACCCCACTTCCGGACAGACAGAAATCCGATTTACATTGAAAAATCCGGAAGCTGTAAATCTTACCATTTATAATACTATAGGTGCTTTGATTTTGAAGACAAGTGTACAAGGCTTGGGGGAGAGATCAGGCCATGTGATGATAGATATGGCGCAATATCCCAATGGGTTGTATATCGTAGAGTTGAAGTCGGAAAGTAGCCAGATAAGTAAGACTTTTGTAAAATTTTAAATAAAACCCTAAATATTAGTTGTGATGAAATTTTTTGTAAATACTACAATCTTGATTTTTAAGAGAAATATTATTGGAGTTTTCTTGTTTTTTTATGGAATAAATCTGTTTTCTCAGGAATCAATAAATTCGAATGAAGCAAATATACTCTCTTCAGCTGTTGGAGAATTTACTGGAGCCCTGAATCTGAGCCTGCCTTTGGCCTCCGTTAATTCAGGAAAATTATCAATACCAGTAACACTAACATACGTAGGCGATGGATTAAAACCTGGACAAGATTGCGGACCGGTTGGACTCAATTGGGTTATCAATAGTCATTTTGTAATTCAAAGAATTGTAAAAGATAACAATGATTTGGGGGTATCATGTAGTTTAGCCGGTTATAACTATTGTCCAACCTGTTCAGATAGTGACATATCCAGTGGTACATTTGATGGTGCAAGGGATTTATATAATTATAGCTTTGGCCAGGAAAGAGGAAATTTTTATATAAACACTGATTATACTATTCAATTCCTTAATAAGACAGACATTAAAATCGAATATTTTCCTTGTACAGGAATAACCCCTGCAAAGTTCAAAGTTAAATTGCAAGATGGGACGTCGATTTTTTTATCAACAAATTATGGTGTAAATGCTGAAACAACGTTTCTCCCAGTAATTTGTACATCGTATGACGCAAAGGATACAATAAAGTACGAATACGAATATTCAGAATATTCTACCCCAGCTTTATTGAGATCTGGTCCAACATCATTTCCCACAATTCCAATAAGCACAATTGGTAATTTCGCTTCAAGCAACATTCTGCTCAAAAAGGTAATTGGTTATAATGACACTTTGGAGTTTGTAATTAATAATCGAGCCGATATTACAGGAATTAATGGATATTCTCCTGCAGTTAGATACAATTCCTTGACATATAAAACAGATTCGACTTGTGTTAAATATACATTTGACTCAGATTATTTTGAAGACGGTACAGGAGTAAAAACGCAATTAAGATTAAGAAGTTTAAAGCAGAATCAATGCACGACACCATACGATAGTATACCTTCTTACTATTTTGAATATTATGGACCAAATAATACAAATGGAACTCAATTTTGCCCGAAGAAATCAACTACAGGGTTAGATACGTACGGCTATTATAATGGTATAACGACAAATTCTGCTAGTAATATGATACCGATAGGTATTGGCAGTGGACAGGCAAATAGAATTATCAGTTTAGAACCTACAAAAACAGGGATGTTAAAAAAGGTCACATTGCCAACCGGGGGAACTGTTAATTATGAGTATGAGCAGAACAAGTATAGGTTTTCTGATCAAAATAAAGTCAATATTGTCAACCTCATTGCGTGTGATCAAAACACAAGTTTTTGCTCTGGAATTTTCGGAGATAGTGAAACCGTTGCTATTGATGCTAATACTATTACAAACGGGGTATTAAGTATGAATTTCTACCCACATACATCAGGCACTTATAAGCCTTATGGATATGATTATGTTTTTTTTATTAAAAACAGTAGTGGCTCTACGCTTCATAGCATCTCTTTTAATGCTCAAAATGGCAACCCAAATGGCTTCAATAAGAAATTAGCTGATATCAAAGACATGCAAGGTAATCCCGTATTACAAGCAGGAAATACCTATGTTTTTGAAATTATTTCAGTTGATGGTAGAGGAACCGCCAATATTGAAAGGTTAGACTATCACTCAACGGAGATAAGTGCCGGAGGTGTAAGAGTTTCCAAAATGATTGAATCAAATTTGTTGACATCAAAAACCACTCAATTTATTTATGAAAATGGAATGGTTTATAATTTACCAAAGTTCTCAAAAAATAACAACAATGGAAGTTCAACATTTTACATGTTATCGGATATTACTAATGTGAATTTTTTATTCCCTTATCACATAGGCTATGGAAAAGTTAGCTCACTTACTAGCGGAATAGGAAAAAAAGTTAGCAATTTCAATAACACAGTCATTCCGGATGTTGAACTTTTTGGCAATCCTCCAGCCTTTTTTCCGTTGGCGAATAGTAAGTTGGCTCAAAATATTGGTGCAATTAAATCTGTGGAGCTATGGGATAATTCGAATCAGATGATTCAGAAAGATTCTTTTGAGTATCAAACTTCTTTAACAGGATCTTTATTGGCGCAAAAGGAAGTTTATACCCATAACTCAAAATATTTGCAAAATTATTATTCAATCCAACCATATGACAATAGGATTAAGAAGCAATTTAGCTATTATTTGAACAAACTAATTCAAACAGCTGAATATACCTACGGCCATGTTCATACGGTCAATCCCAGTCTTGTAAAAATAATAACAGGTAATGATGAAGTGACAGAGTACTGGACAGATTACACGAATAATACCTATACAGGCAATCAAATTAAAGATTATTTTATTCAAAATAATATCATCATCCCTTACACAGGTCAAACCTTCAAAAACAGTACATCAGTAGGAGCATTTTACACCCAACATTCATTTTATAATACATCCGGGACCTTCGTTGGTGGAACATCATCCAATGGTTCTGACATTGTGCGTGCTTCCCAAAATTTCGTATATCAATACAATCTTGCGGGAACACTTACAGGAGGGAACACGGTAGCAGAGAAATATTTTCATTCTTATGATGCCACAGGCTTACCTGTCCTGCAACAAAAATTAAACTGGCCAAGCAGTACTACAACCTATGATCGGAAGAGACCCATTTCTGTCAATCAAAATACATTTATTACTTCTACCGAATATATTGGGAAAGGCAACTTGATAAAGAAAAAGATTAACGTAGATGGAACCTATACCGAATACTTCTATGACGGCATTCAAAGATTGAAAAAGTCAGTGCAAATGCCGGCCAATATTGTCACGGAGTATTTTTACATTTTACCAACTCCTACTGTTCCTTTTAATTCTGTAAAGACGAAAACAACCTTCCCTGTTGTTTCTTTTAGCAATTTATCTGTTGTAGAGAATATTTCTTACATGGATAAGCTTGGAAGAAAAGTCGCTGACGTTGCTATAAAAGCGTCACCAAATCAAAAGGATGTTATTACTTGTTATGTATATGATAGCTTAGGTAGATTGGTAAGAGAGTACTTACCAGTAGAAACTGTCAGTATTACTGGTGCCTACTATTATCCTGATCCTGCTTGGAAATTCAAGGAGATTAAGTATGAAAGTTCACCTCTTTCCAGAGTGAAGGAAGTAATTCCTCCTGATTGGTATGCCACCAAATATGATTATGGCCTGAATATACCAAATGACAATGTACTCAAACAAAAAGGTAGTACTACCTACGGTATTGGTGAATTGATAAAGGAAACTGTAACAGATGGCAATGGTAATAAAACCATAACTTTCAAAGATTTCGGTGGAAGGCTTATTTTGAGTAGACAAACAGATGCTTCCGACACTCCGTCAAAGAGAAGGGATACTTATACCCATTATGACAATAAGGATAGGATTACAAAGGTCATTCCTCCTGATGCGGATAGCACTAAAACAGAACTGTTGTACTTATACACGTATGACGATGAAAATAAGTTGATTGCTAAAAAAGTTCCGGGCAAGGGTTGGGTCAATTATTACTACAACAACAAAGACCAGATAGCAGTTGAGCAAGATGCAGTACAAGCTTCAAAATCTACAAAGGAATGGCTTGTCTCACTCTATGATGTAAATGGTCGTCTGCTAAAAACTGGTCTAAATCAGGGGGCCTCAATTCCCAATCTTGAGAACCCTACATTTACAAAAGTTTATACGGAAAATATTTATGGCACTACTTCCTTTGAAAAGGACAAAATCAAAACAAGTAAAGTCAATGTTCTGGGTACCACAAACTTCCTAAACAAAACCTTTACTTATGATACAAGAGGCAGAGTCCAGAGTTTTTCTTCCAACAATTACATCAACAATACAGCTGCGGATGTCTCTAGTTTTATATATGATAATGGTGACAATGTCATCAATGATTATAAACCCTTGACTGTAAATCTAGGAAGTGGGAATACGGTTTTCAGTCGGGAAAACAGTTTTACCTATGATCATCGTGGCAGAACCATTGAAGAAAACTTTAAATATGGAAGCGGAAGCGTTCAGAATATTGCTACTAATGTTTACAATTGGCGAAGCGATCTGATACAGGTGAAACAAGGCAAATACAATGCAAGTACCTGGCTGCAAAGCATAGATTACAATTACAGAGCAAATGGCATGCCCAATGGCATCAATCAATATTTTGGCACTGTAGCTACAGGAGACCTTTTTTATGAAGAGTTATTCTATGAAAACAACATCAGTGGTACAACCAGTACAAGTAGAAAAAATGGTGAGATCAGCAATGTCAAGTGGCAGCGCAGGAATGCTACGATAGTAGGAGGAGTTCATGCCTATGCCTATAATGAATTCGGAGAACTGTTGACCAATGATTATTATAACCTCACAGGTGCAACAACATTCACAAATACCACCAAATTTGATGAGACCTTTGGATATTCCGGGAAATATGGAAAAATCACCGGCCATACTAAAAAAGACTATACAGGGGGGGATATTGACATATTGAGTTACAACTATGTCAGCAATTCTCCAAGAACAGCCAACGTAAATGACTCAAGTGGAAACATATTGGGCCATAAGCAAAATGGTCAACCAACTTCAGGTAATGTATATGCCTACGACCTCAATGGCAATCAGATCAATGATCCTTACAGAGGAGTGATCAGCATTACCTACAACTTTCTTGACTTGCCGGAGACTATTGATTTGGGTGGTGGCAAAATGGTAGTCATGGTGTATGACGCACTCGGTAATATTCTGAATAAGAAAATTTACAACAATGCCAGTACTCTGTTGGAAAATCGCACCTACATTTCTGGCTTTGAGTTTGTAGCCTATGGCTCAGGTAGTCAAAGCCTGGAAATGGTACATCACGGACAGGGATATTATAGATTGAGTACAAGTAAGCATGAATATATTATCAAAGATCATTTAGGAAATACTCGCATTGTTTATACAGATAGCAATGGCAACGGTGTAGTAGACCAAACTGAAATCTTAGATGAGAACCATTATTATGCTTATGGTATGGAAATGTCGGATCCGACATTTTTGAACAACAGTATCTATAAGTACAAGTTTAATGGCATAGAAAGGACGGAGAGCATAGGCTTAAATATTGATCTGGCTTTATACAGGGGGCTTGATCCTGTCTTGGGTAAGTGGTATCAGGTGGATCCTTATGCTGCGGCGTTTTACACTATGTCTCCCTATTGTGCAATGGGGAATAATCCTGTATCTTTGGTTGATCCTGATGGAGGATGGGTGCACATAGCGGTAGGAGCAGTTATTGGAGGAGCTATAAATGTTGCAACACATTGGGATAACGTCGTACAAGGGGGTGTTTGGGAAGGAGTAAAAGCATTTGCAATTGGAGCTGGAGCAGGTGCTTTAAGCGCGGCCACCGGGGGTGCATATGCTGCAAGTTTTGGATTAGGAACAACAGGAATAGCGAGTGGTCTGGTTACAGGGGGTATAGGAGCAGCATACGGAAGTATTGCACAAGGGGTAGGTAATGCATTAGTTTTCGGTGACGAATATAGTTTGAAACGATTTGGCACAGATGTAATTGGCGGTGCTTTGATAGGAGGAGTTGTTGGTGGGGGAGTAGCATTATTTAAAGGTCAGAATATATGGTGGGGGAATACAGTAAGACCAAGTTTGGCACCTGGAGTTACTCCAAACCAAGGAGGAGGAACTAGGACAGGGGCACCAACTGTTGATGATGATGTAGTTAATGTTTCTTTTGAAACTGGGCGGCAAGCAGCTAGGTTTCCAGATGGAAAGATTTATATTGATGGCCCTGACGGGTGGACACTTTATAGTCCAGAGAACGCCGCTAAGACGAGTACGAATGCATTCAAACACAGTTATAAATATGACGATAGGGTTAGAGTGAGAGGAGTACAAGACCCTGTTAGTCATAACTTCCCATATAGTTTCGATGATGCAATATTATCAACCAATCCAATTCTTAAAAATAATGGATATAAAATATTCCAACAATCAGGAACAATGAATGGTAAGAATGGAGTTTTTGAAATCGGACTTACTAAAGACGGTATAATTGACCATAGATTTTTCAGACCTATTAAATAGCCAAGCAATGAAATACTTAGTTATAGATGCTGCATTAAGTGGCACAGGAATTAGAGATAAGTACGAAGGTGGCTATATAGACCCTGAAGACTTAGGTTTAAGTTTGGCAATTAAGCAAAGATTAAATGAGTGGTTGTCAAAATATGAAAACGAGCATTATAATGGCTTCACTGATGACAACATTATTAATGAGCTTGACCAAGAAGGTAAAGAAATAGCTTTAATGATTAAAAGCGAATTGTCAGAAGTAAAAATAGAATACTTTTCTGATGCACGATTGACAGATGAGATGATATAAAACTCAAAGGGGCTGTCTAAAAAGCCCCTTAAAAAAAATCCCTGGCACTTAAAAAAAGCGTCAGGGAAATTTCTTTGTTCCCAAAAAGAATCGTACCTTTTGGGTGCAACACAAAGAAGCATGAAAGTACAATTCAAATCGTTCCCAAGCAATAATCCAAGCCTTTTTCCTGAAGATATTTTTGCTAAAATTCCTGAAAATCATCCAGTTCGATTGGTTGCTCAGGTAGTTGATCAACTTGACATAGATCCAATTCTAAATTTATATAAAGGAGGAGGTACGACCAGCTTCCACCCACG
>JAKQLF010000037.1 GCA_029567325.1 Bacteroidota bacterium
CTTTTCTCTCTTGCATAAAATCTGTCGCCAATTTTATTAATTCTTGTTTGTCTTTTGGCCTTGATTTTCCTAACATATTTGTTTTAATATCTTGATTTAAATATTCATCAGGATTTAATTCTGGACTGTAGGGTGGCAAGAATTTAAGCTCTATCTTTTCTTTATTTTTTTCTACCCATTCTTTAACCAATATGGCTTTATGCATCGGGTGACCATCCACAATTAATATCACCTTTTTTTGGCTTCCTTTGATTAATTGTTTTAAAAAATTTAAAAATATTCCAGCATTTACTCTTCCATCAATTATGCAAAATGACAATTTACCTCGGTTACTTATAGCAGATATCATATTTATTGAAAACCTTTGCCCAGTTCTGCGTATTACAGGCGTTTTTCCTCTCTTAGAATAGCTCTTTCCTGCTTGATGATCGCTTCTCATACCCGTTTCATCCCCCCACATTATTATCGCATCTTCTTGATTTGCTTGCTTTTGTATCTCAGGATAATCTTCTTCCAACCATTTTGTAACGTTTGCAGTTTGCTGCTCGTAAGCTTTATATATCGGCTTTTGACTACTATAGCCCCATTCATCCAACAACTTTCTAACATGACGCGAACCGTATGTTATTCCTGTGACTTGCTTTATTAAAATTGAAATTGCTTCGCTTGTCCAAAGAAAATAGGAAATACCATAATGATCGGGAGTGTTCTTATTTATTTTATCTTGTATTTCTTGTCTTTGTTCTTCTGAAATACCACCACTATGCTTCTTAACTCCGCGCTTTTTTAATTCGATACCCTGAGTACCTTCCTTCTTATATTTACCCCATATCTTATTTACAAATCTTATGCTAACTCCGAATAATTCAGCAGCCTGACCTTGAGTACCCTGCTTACTTTTAAGGAACTCTATAATTTGGCTTCGAATGTATTGTAATGTTTCATTCGAGTATGTTCGAGCATCATTCTTTTGCATTTGCCAAAGATAAATATTATATTTAATTCATGCAAGAAAAATAGGAACTATTTTAATTCCACATTAATAAGTCTATTTATTTAATTGAATTATAATCCTATTTTACACAATAGACTTGGATACTATTTTGCAATTAATTATTCTTTGAATATTAATTTCTTAATTGTATTAATTTAATTTTATTGCATAAATGGAATGATTATCAGAAATTATATTTTTGATTCTAAGTGAAATTAAATTAAAAATAAATGCTTTGAAATACATTTATTATTCGAATTATATACTAAATAATGTACGATTTATTTAAGGAATGAATTAGTTTAAAAAGTTTGTATTTTATAAAATTACAACATAGGAAAGTTTAAAATAGAAATAAAATCCTTATTCATAAGTTGAGTATTATTTTCAATTACTCCTGATAAAGGAATAAATAAATCATATGCTAATAAATTATGGATTTCATCTTATTTCACTGTCATCTTTTTATTAGCATTGATTAAAATAATAGCACCAGGAGCTAATTGTAAACCTGAATTAGCTGGCACTTCACAATCCGCATCAATTACAATTTGCCCAGCATAATTAGATGGTGGAATAATACCACTTTCCCAATTTGCTGATTGGGTCCAAAGAGGTCCATTAGTACCTTTAAATACATAACCCGGGACATTTGCAATCGTAATAGGGATTCCAGCATACGCTCCAGATAATTCACTTGCATCCCATTCATATCCAAAACCAGAATAAGCGGGATGACTGAGTGTTCCATCAGAAGCGGTTGCACGAAAAAATAAATCATAATCACCATTGGGAATTGTTCTGGTATCGACTTGAAATGTATACCTTATTTGTGGTGCGGGTGCATCTTGGGATGTGTTCAAAGATGCGAGTAATTGGCCTGGATTTTCAGTTGACCCTTTTGCTCTAACAAATAGTTCTATTTTTTCAATACCGGTTGTACTTCCTGTTGTCCATTGTTCTGCGCTCGTTGCTGGAATATTCAGCCAGTCTGGTGCCCAGTTTGCCCAATTTCCATTACCTACCAATACTTCAATTGGAACAACATTGCTGAGTGTGGGCCCTGTAGTATTACTTGCAACATAGGACCATTCTTCTTCATCGATGAAAACAATTTTTGCTGCAGGACCAGTTTTGGGTAATGCATGATGATGTACAAAATGATGCATTTGTGAAGGTTGTGTATAAGGAGGCGGGGGTGCAGATTCAGGACAAAATACTTCGATGTGGAGATTTACAATGCCAGTATTGGAAGCAAAAAATTGTATTTCATTGTGTCCAATGTGTACCGGAGAAACACCACCTTGCATCACTTCTCCAATTTTAATCCTATTTGAAATGGGTGACCCACTGTAATCTACCAAGCCAGGAACACTGGAATTATTCCCTCCTTCTGGTAAGGGAAAACTTACCCCATTAAAAAGTAAATGGTCTCCCGGTTCAATATTGAAAGTACTATAATCGTTTTTTAAATAACTAAAGACCAAATAAACTTCATTTTTAATCCCTGGTACAATTGGCCTGATATCATCGGGAACATGTACCATAAACGTAGGATTTTGATTGTTACCCGTAGACGCATGTTGTAAGTCTGTACCGATTATCTGAGTCACATAATTATGTACAATAAATGGTTCTACATTTGGACCATCAAAACCAAAATTATCCCAGTGAGAAAGAAAATAGGGAACATCATCTTTAGAAGTATTATATCCCACTGTTGACCACAGCAAATCATAAACACCGGGCTTAAATGCTCCAGGACTGAAGGGCACATTAATGACACTTAAACTATCCACAAAAATTTGTACACCATCGGTTCCAAGTCTTACGTCAAAGAATCTCCTCACATTTGTAGACATAGCCCTACCAAAGTCGGGTAAATGTGCCTCCCCAATTTTATAAGAAGCCCCTTGACCATCAATCAAACTAACAGATATTGAATGTCCATTAGCTTTGATTCTAAATACATCGGCTGGCAATCCTTGGTCACCATCAAAATCAAAGAAGCTCAAATGCCCTGTGAGGTCCGTCTTTACTGGGTTTAAATCGAGGTACCACACACTACGACCGCTAAAAATGCCATCCATATCAAAAACAATCCGCCGCCGTACGCCATTTTCAATTAAAATAGGTTTTCGAGCCCTCTGAGCAACTTCCGATTTATCTCCTGCTCCGTAATTGTAAGTACCATTTAAAGTATGAGAATGGCATTGAGCATTGATAAAAAACAAATTAAATCTAGGATCTGTTTGTGGTACCATCGCATTGTTCCACTTTAATTCATCCGCAGGGCCCATTCTCCAATTAAAATCATCAAAAAAAGTCATTGATGTTCGCAAATCGTTTACTCTAGTTTCATCTCCACCCATAAAAGTGAGTTCAGTTGGAGGACTACAAACTTGACCAAGACTATTTATTTTTTCAACTTTTACATGATATAAAACATTGTTTGCTATGGGTTGTATTTGGGTAATCGGGTTTGGAGTTACTAATTGATGTGGATTGGTTTCAGTAGCAATGGTCGGAGTTCCTGTACTATTTGATGAGCTACAACCCATGGACGGAACAACATTTGCTGAAGCATCGGGCCACCATTTGACTAAATATCCTACAGGATCAAGTCCATCGTCTGAAACATTCCAAAGTTGACCTCCCCAACCTGCAAAAGCATTGTAATCCATTTCAATAGTGGCTAGATGATCATCTCTTCTGATGGTTATTAAAGGAGCCGGACTGAGTTGAGCCATCAATTCTTTCATAGGTATCAAAATCAATAAGAAGATTTTGAGACAATCTTTTACAAGCTTCATTTTTCGTTGATTTTTTGACTTAAAAATTAAAATCACTCCTTTCATTAAATTTGCCGAACTCGTTGATTGAATTTGGACAACACATTAATTATAATTTTGAAGTGTGATTTCTTTCCAAATATATTTTAATCCAAATACAATGAAAAATGCAGGATGATGTATTTATTAATTTCTTGGTAAACCCTTAATAGGAGATAGGAGTATACCCGAATTAATGGAAACTATAACCTTAGAAAATATAAATTTAAAAAATTGTTTTCAAGATATTTGCGTAACTCTAAAGTTACACGTAAGTTTGCGTAACTTAAAAGTTACATATCATGGGACAAACAATTAGACATGAATTTTCTTACAATCATCCGCCAGAGGTTATTTGGATTTATTTGACCGATCCGGATTTATTGGCCCAGTGGTTGATGCCAAGTGATTTTAAAGCAGAAGTTGGACATCACTTTATGTTTAAAACCAAACCAATGAAAAAACTTGGATTTGATGGCTTGATTTACTGCCAGGTTTTGGAAGTAATACCAAATGAAAAATTGGTTTATTCCTAGAAAGGCGGGATGTCAAAGGAAAATCCTTCCTTGGATTCAATGGTCGTTTGGACGCTTTCGCCAACCCCAACCGGGTCCAAATTGTTGTTGGAACATAGAGGATTCAAAGGGATCAAGAATTATTTATCTTATTTCATCATGAATATGGGATGGAAGAAAATTGGAGATAGAATTGCTATTTTAATCAAAAAATTAACCTCATGACAAATTACCAATTGGACACTTTTCAAGTGATTGCTGATCCCAGTCGTCGGCAAATTCTCACTATGCTTACACAGGAAAATATGTCGATCAATGCTTTGTCTGCACAATTTGACATCAGCAGGCCAGCTGTTTCAAAACACATTAAAATCCTTGAAACAGCGGGTTTTATAAGCATTCAAGAAGTAGGTCGAGAGCGCCATTGTACCTTAAAAAAAGATGGCTTTGACGATCTCCAAGAGTGGATCAACTTTTTTGATAACTTTTGGGCCAGTAAACTGAAAAATTTGGAAATGCTTTTGGATAAAAATCAAAACAAGAATTAAATCAATCCCTTGCTGAGGAGTTCAATGGGAGTTCAATCCCTTGCAGAAGCAGGGACACGTAGAATTTCAATTATAAAGACCCAAAAATTTGCCAAATTGCCAAATTGCCAAATTGCCAAATTGCTTATTGCATTTAATCGATTTCCGAAAAAAGCTGACTACTGACAACTGAAAACTCGTGGCTCGTGGCTCGTGGCTCGCCGCTGTTTCCGGTTTCCGTTCATTCGGTTTTCCGTCAATGTATCCATTCAGTACATTCACTGTATCAATATCGTACACCAGTTAACAAATTGCTCAAGTTTAAATGTTGATAATCAGCTTCTTAATAGTTGGCACATATTTTCGTTATAATAACGGTAGTGTGAATATTCAATCACGAAAAAAATAATTTAAAGAAAATGTTATTACAACTAGATCATATTTTCAAGTGGGTCAATTCGGGTGGCAATAGAACTTTTTTATTGAAGGACCTAAGCCTCCAGGTCGAAGAGGGTGAGTTTATCTCAATCATGGGGCCTTCGGGCTCGGGAAAATCTACTTTGTTGAATGTAATTGGAATGTTAGACGGTTTTGATGAAGGTCAATATAAATTCCTCCATGAAGATGTCCATCTCCTCAAAGAAAAACAAAGGACTAATTTATACAAACAATACATTGGATTTGTATTTCAACAATACCATTTAATTGATGAATTGACCGTTTATGAAAATATAGAAACACCACTTTTATATCAAGATGTAAAGTCAAGTGAGCGTAAAGCATTGGTAGCTGATCTATTGGATAGATTTAATATTGTTGGCAAGAAAGATTTATTTCCAGAGCAATTATCCGGTGGGCAACAACAATTGGTTGGTATCGCAAGAGCATTGATTTCCAAACCCAAATTGATCCTGGCTGATGAGCCCACCGGCAATCTCAATTCCAAACAAGGCGAAGAAATTATGGAATTATTTAAAGAACTCAATCAACAAGGCGTCACCATCATCCAAGTGACACACAATGAAAAAAACGCAGCCTATGGTTCCAGAGTTATTGAATTGCTGGATGGATGTATTTATAAATAGACTACTTTTTTAGAGGGGATTATAATTAATTTAAAAAAAATAAATTTAAATAAATGGAAAGGCAAATCCTTTATCTATTGATGATCATTTTTCTTTACTTAAACTCACCAATAGCTTTTTCGCAAAAATATATGACGCTGCAGGAGTGCATAGATCTGGGTTTAAAAAATAATATGGATGTCAAAAACGCCAATTATCAAAAACAAGGCGCTAAAATCGCTGTAAATCAAGCCCAATTAGCTTTAATACCAGAATTTGGTTTCAGCATAAATGGAGGTCTTGCTACGGGAAGAAGCATCAATCCGTATACCAATAGTTTTGTCAACCAAAATTTGACGTTCAGTAATGCATCTGCGCAGCTAAATGTCCCTATTTACAATGGCTTGAAACTGAAAAGCGCCATAGAAAAAAGCAAGCTAGACGAAGCAATGAATAACTGGCAGGCTGCTTCAGTAGCGCAGAAATTGGTAACCGACATCATTTTGGCTTATTCCAATGTTTTGAATGGAGAGTTACAAAAGGAGGTATTGCAAAAAAGAATGGTTGAAACCAAACGACAATTAGATCGATTCATCGTAATGGAAAATCAAGGAGTCGGTTCTCAATCCGATGTGCAAAATTTCAAAGGCCAATACGCGGCAGATCAAATATCTATTGTCAACATGGAAAATCAAATAGCCGTTAACGTCAATGTTTTAAAATCGCTAATCAATACCACCGAGGACATTCAAATAATACGTGGAGACTCAGAAATAAGTCCTTTGTTATTGGAGGACAGCGAAATATTGTCAAAAGCCATCGAAGGGGCGCCATCTATAAGGGCCGCTGAATATGCGGTTTCTTCTTCAGTCGCGCAATTGAAAGTAGTCAAGGCAGATTTTTATCCGACAATTTCTCTCTTTGGTCAACTCAATTCAAATTTTTCTAGCGCTGCAGAAAGATTTATAGAAACGGGAACGGAAGAGCGATCAACGGGTGATTACGTCAATTTCAACAGCCAGCGTATTCCAGTTTTGACAACGTCGACAACTTTTAGGAATGAAGTAATTGATTTTGCAAGTCAGATCAATAATAACCTCAACTCAGCTGTTGGACTTTCGGTGTTTATTCCAATCTCCAGTATTTTTTCAACCAAAAATAGAGTATCCTTTCAAAAAAATCTCATTGATCAAGCGCGCAGCCAATATGAAGCCAGCCAGATTTCTATGAATAATGTGGTCAGCAATGTTTTGATCAATTATAAGACGCAATTCAAAAGTATAGCTTTATACGAGACCCAATTAGCTGCATTTACAGAAGCCTATCGCATCGAAGAGGTAAAATATAACAATGGAGTCACCAACTTTGCCAGTTTTATTGCTGCTAAAAACAACATGGATAATACCAGTTTGAATTTAGTAAATGCCAAAATACAAACTGCTTTTTGGTACAAAGTTTTGGATGTTTATCTTCAAAAAAAATAAATTACACCCTTAAAATAAACTAAAAGGTGGCCAAAATTTTCGATAATGATGTTTTGGTCCGAAGAGGAAAAAGATGATTTTTACAACCATTCCTCCAACTAATTTGCTCACTTGTATTATTTCGAAGTTCGGAATTATGGCAATGCTGGATCAAAATAAAATTTGTTTTCCACTTGAATGAGGAATGTTTTCTTGTTTTAAATTTTTCTTCCACCGGCTGTGTGAGTAATATTTTAAATTACTTTCGAACCCTTGTTTAATGTTATTCAATTAATTATGTTTTGTCCAATTAAGTTGCAATCTTAGCATTTCTAATGATCAAAAAGTCACAAAAGTTTGAGAATAGATGGTGCAAAAAAATCAATTTAATTCGATCAGTAAATACATAACTATTGGCATCCTTTTTTGCCTTATCGGATGCTCGCAGCAGAAAGACCACTTAAACCTCAAAGATGGCGCCCATATATCCTTGATTGGCAATAATTTATGTTCCCGAATGATAAACTTTAGTCATTTTGAGACAGAAACTTATTATAGATTTCCAGATAAAAATCTCACCATCAGAAATTTGTGCGATGGAGGAGACACGCCAGGCTTTAGACCTCATTCTGGAAGAAATGATCCTTGGGCTTTTCCAGGAGCAGAAAAATTTCAAACAATATTGGCTCAAAATTCTGAAAGCCAAGGTTTTTTTGAACGGCCAGATGAATGGCTTACCAGATTAAAAACCGATGTTATTATTGCTTTTTTTGGTCTCAATGATGTTGATGAGGATACAACAGCTTTAAAGCATTTTGAAGCAGAAATTGAGGGATTCATTTCCCATACCTTAAGTCAAAAATACAATGGCATCGATACTCCTGCTTTGGCCATCGTTTCACCAATAGCTTTCCAAGACCTTTCAGCAATTTATGATTTACCAAATGGAGAAAAAGAAAACGCTCATTTAAAAGTAATAACTGGGATTATAGAGTCGGTCACAAAACGTCGAAATGTACGATTTATAGATGCTTTCTCAGCCAGTCAAGAATGGTTTGCCACAGGAAAAACTTACACGATTGATGGTTTGCAGCTCAATGATGAAGGCTACGAGTTGTTTGCAAATTTTTTGGTTGATGAATTATTTGGTGAAGGTCAGCCA
Source organism: Bacteroidota bacterium (assembly GCA_029567325.1). Lineage (GTDB taxonomy): Bacteria > Bacteroidota > Bacteroidia > Chitinophagales > Saprospiraceae > JADKBO01. The sequence continues at coordinate 8,557 of JAKQLF010000037.1, forward strand.
AAAAACAACGTTGATAAAAAAGCCTTAAATGAAGCTGTTCAAGAAAAGAATTGGTTTTGGCACAATGACTATAAAATTCCCAATGGTGTCCATGTATTTGGAAGGAGGCACCTCCCTTTTGGGGCGGATAATTATCCAGATGAATTGATCAAAGTGAGACAAATGACCCAAATAAGGGATACAGCAATCTGGAAACTTTGCCAAAATCAAGTGTATGATATCAAAAGTGCTGATGCTCAAACCATTCAACTCAAAGAAGTAAATACCAATTTTGAAATGGGTAAATTCATTCCTTACTTATATGGTCAGGATGCATTGGATAAGTTTAAAATGGCACCAGGTTATGAAATAGCACTTTTTGCCTCAGAAAAGGAGTTTCCATATCTCGCCAACCCTGCTCAAATTACCTTTGATGATAAAGGCCGACTTTGGGTAGCCGTCATGCCTTCCTATCCGAATTATCGAATTGGCGATGAAAAGCCCAATGACAAATTAATCATTTTGGAAGATACAAACGGTGATTTTAAAGCTGATAAACAAACCATATTTGCCGATCACCTGCACATTCCAGCTGGATTTGAATTGGCACCCGAAGGAGTTTATATTTCCCAAGGTACTAATTTGAAATTATACTCCGATACCAATGGCGATGACCAAGCTGATAAAATAGAAATCGTTTTGAGCGGTTTTGACGATCACGACACTCACCACGTCATAAGTGCCTTTTGTGCAGATCCTTCGGGGGCTATATACATGGGCGAGGGCGTATTTTTGCACACCAATGTAGAAACTCCTTACGGAACTGTGCGCGCGACAAATGGTGGTTTTATGAGGTACAGTCCTCAACAGAAAAAACTTGAACGAACGGCGCAATTGCCCATTCCCAACCCTTGGGGAATTGCATTTGACCATTGGGGACAAAACTTTTTTGCCTCTACCTCCAATCCTGATGTCTTTTGGATGATGCCTGGCACTACAAAATCCATTTATGGTATATCTACGCCCATTTCAAAAAGCATCATCGAAGAAAAACATAGAGTAAGACCAACATCTGGTCTAGAATTCGTCCACAGTCGTCATTTTCCTGATGAAGTTCAAGGTGATTTGCTCATCAATAATACCATCGGTTTTCTGGGTATGAAAATGCATCAAATGATAGATGATGGTACTGGTTTTAAATCCAAGCACAGATTGGATTTGGTGACCAGTACGGACCCCAATTTCAGACCCGTCGACATGGAATTTGCTCCCGATGGTTCGCTGTATATTGCAGATTGGCACAATGTACTGATTGGGCACATGCAGCACAATGCTAGAGATCCTTTGAGAGATCATGTGCATGGTAGGATTTATAGAATAACCTATGCTTCAAGACCATTGGTAAAAGTTGCTAAAGTCTCTGGAGCAAAAGTGGATGAATTGTTGGATAACCTCAAATTGCCTGAATACAGAACCAGATATCGCACCAGAAGAGCGTTGAGGGGATTTGATCGTACTGAAGTTGGTAATAAACTCAAAAAATGGACGACCAAATTGGACAAAACTGACCCAGAATACGAACATCATCTTTTGGAGGCACTTTGGACAACTTGGGCATTAAATCAAGTAGATGAGTCTTTACTTTCGCAGTTATTAAATTCAAGAGATTATAGGGTAAGGTCCGCTGCGGTAAAAGTGGTAAGACATGCAAGCAAATTAACTGTGGACCGAGTTCCATTATTGATTAAAGCTGCTGGAGATCCTGAAGGAAGGGTGCGGCTTGAAAGTTTTGTTGCTTCAACTTGGTTGAATGCTAAAGATGCGCTAAGAGTGCAGCAAGCATTTGAAAAACATCCTATTGATGAGTGGATGCGGGAAATATATGAATTTGTAAAAGATCCAAAGAAGGGTAGAGAGGACGAAAACCTTCAAAAGGATCCTAAAAAAATCATGCTTGCCGCTGGTAAAAAAATCTACGAACGAGAAGGATTTTGTATCACTTGTCATCAAGGTAATGGGATGGGTTTGGAGTCGTCGGGATTTCCCCCTTTGGCAGGCAGTAAATGGGTGATGGGAAATTCAGAACGGCTCATCAAAATCACACTCAATGGTCTGTATGGTCCCATGGAAGTAAATGGCAAACAATACAAAGGAAATGTGCCAATGACTCCTTATGGCGGAATGCTCAACGATGAGGAAATGGCTGCAGTGCTCAATTATATCAGACAGAGTTTTGGTAATATTGCTTCGGAATGGATCACGGCACAAAAAGTAGCAACTATTCGAAAAAATACTCGTTCATTCAAAGGTTTTTATAAACCTGAAGACTTATTAAAATTACATCCACATAATTGATTTGACATGATTTACCTCAGGACTAAACAGTTTTTATTTTGCTTCCTCTTTCTCAGTTTTTGCTGGCTTTCTTGTGCGGTAAAATCATCTAAAGAAAAACCACACATCGTTTTTGTATTTGGTGACGAAGAATATCGATCTGAAGAATCCATGCCCATGTTGGCCAAGATTGTCCAAAAATCGATGAATGCAAAGGTTACACTTTGTTATCCCGTTGATAGTCTGGGTTTTGTGAATCCAAATACAAATAATAATATAGAAGGACTAGAAGCTCTGAAAACTGCCGATCTGATGGTTTTATTTTGTAGATGGAGAGCGTTGCCAAAATCTCAGGCTCAAATGATTTTGGATTATGTAGAAAGTGGACGGCCAATTGTTGGGTTTAGGACGAGTACACATACTTTTAAATATTTGAGCGACTCGACTATGTTTTATTTGAATGATGAATGGCCGCAACAAGTTTTGGGGCAACAATGGATTACACACCACGGGCATTTTGATGATGGCGCAAATCCATTGACTTCTGTTTTTTTTAAAGATAAGTCACTTCGACCTATTCTACGAGGAGTCGAACCATTTGATGCCTATTCTTGGTTATATCATGTAGATGGTGGTAACTGGAAATTGAACGAAGATTGTACGCCGATTTTAATGGGTAAGTCATTGAGATCAAAACATGAGATGGATGGCAAATTAGCTGAATTTCCTTTGATACAGCCGGTTGCATGGACAAAAACCTATCAAACAAAGAGCAACAAACAATCAAAGATTTTCTTTACGACACTTGGTCATCCTTTTGATTTCAAAATTGAATCCATGCGAAAATTGGCCGTCAATGGCATGTACTGGGCGCTTGATTTGGAAAATCAAATACCACCAGAAGGCAGCAATGTTGAGTTTATAGAACCATATCAGCCTAGCAATTCTGGATTTGGGGAGTTGTACAAAAAAGGTCAAAAACCAATACAACTTAAATGAAAAACTTGAAATATGTGATCGGTTTTGGCATTTTTTGCGCCATACTTTCTATAATAATGTTAGGCTTTTCATTCATCGTGTCCGAAGATAAAGATTATGCTACGCTTTATAAAATGGCATTGCCTTTACTGATCATATTACTATTATATGTCATGTTGAAAAGCAAAAAGTAAGTGATAATTTAATAGTTAAAGCCAACAGGTTGGACCTACAAAATCCAATTTTTATTGATTGATGACGTAAATAAAATTGACATGCATCTTGTTTTTTGCAATCACTTTATTATCAGAGTATTGCGTAGAAATAGGTGTTGCCATTCCCAGATTACAGAGTATGTTCCCAAATTTCAAATTGAGGGAAAGGACTCCGTAAAGGCCGCGCCCTCCGGTTTCAGGCACTTTATTCCCATTTGCATTTAAGTTTATCCAATAATTGTCAGCTGAAAATCCAAGTGCAGGAGTTAAGTTCATTTTTGAGGTTTGAAATTGACTGTATGCCAAGATTTCAATTCCAGCCTGGTTGCCAAATTGGTAACTATTCGAGTTTTTCAAATTGTACATGAAACTGGTATTTAAAAGTAAACCTTGACGACCATGGGTAACGGCTGTATTATTTTGAAAAAATAAGCCCAAACTGCCAAATCCTAAATTGAAATTATCAGGAAGATTTTTTGTATGAAGTGTTTCATCATATTTGCCAGATGGTAGTCGGAAGCCAACAGTTTGCTCCATGGAAAATTGAAATGCATTACCCTGTATAGGTCTAAAGAGTAAGTAGTTGACTTTCATTTTGGCATCGCTGAGACCAGACAATTTAGAGGTTATGCCATTGGTATTTCGAAGATTATACCTGAAAGGCACTTCCAATCCCATAGACCATCTATCAGATAATTGGAAACGCGACAACCATTCAACTTGATAAAAGTAATCACTTTGATTTTCAGCATGATCTGCAATGGATTTAAAACTATTCATTGAATATCCAAATCCCACATAATGAGCACGATACAACGACAACAAACCGGGATTGCTCATCCCAAGACTGCATCCGCAACCATCACATGCATAAGAAAAGAAGGGCAGGCATAATAGCAATGGCAACAAATTTATTTTGAAAAAGCGCATTGGTGTTTAATTTAAACTTCCTGTAGTGTATTTCACTACAAGTATGATCATAAAATAATGGAAATCAGATCAAAAGCAATTGATCTGCGGAAGTTTAAACAATGAAATCTGGTGGCCTTAAGACTTTTTGGACCCAATCAATACCCAACTTTCGATTTTCAGCATTTGGGCTACCCTGACTTACCATCACAAAATCATGCAAATAATGCAGTTCAAAAGGGTCGACTATCAAATAATTGGTGTTAAGATCTATTTTTTTTAACCCACCATTGTGTTGTTCTTGCTGATCCTGAGCCTTACCCAACTCTTTAGCAATGTAACATTTGCCGCTGCATAACATTTCCGGTTTTTGCAAATTGATACAAAAATTTTCTATGATGACATCTCTCTTCCATTCCAAAAATAAATACAAGGAAATATTTTTAAAACTGGCAAAAAGTAAGGTGCCCACCAATAGCAAGGAAATTATTCTTTTCACAGCACAAATATAAATTTTTTAATGTTTTGGTCTTCGTTTTGTGCCCCTGCGCAAATAAATATTTTGCCCTTATGGCATATTGATAAACAAATTGATAAATTTGCGCTTTATACTTATTATAGAAAGCAACTATTTATTTTTGGAAAAACAACAATCAAAATATAATGTCATTCAACCTTTGCTGTTTGCGGGCATTCTTGCAGCAGGTATTTTCTTGGGTTACAAGATGAATGACAAATCTGATTCGCCATTAATTGCACAAATTTCTGATCAGGAAGGTCCGGTGCAAATTGGTCAGGTCGAAGAGGTTTTGAAATTGATTGATTCCAAATACATGGATGTCAAGGATCAGAATGAATTGGTTTCTATTGCCATCAGATCCATCATCAATAAGTTGGACCCGCATTCAACCTATATTTCCCCTGAAGATATTCAGTATTTTACCGAAAGCATGGAGGGTAATTTCAAAGGATTGGGCATCGAAACTTTGTTTTTACATGACACAGTTGGTATCGTAAAAGTGTTGCATGACAGTCCAGCAGATAGGGCAGGTTTACAACAGTTTGATCAGATAATCTATATTGACACGACCTTGATTGCTGGTGCAAAGGCTGATTATGACAGCATCCGCGATAAACTGCATGCTGAAGAAGCAAGTATAGTTTTGCACATCAAAAGGTATGGAAAAAAAGACTTGATAAAAATCGAAGTAACACCGGAAGAAATACAAACCCATACAGCAAGTGCGGGTTCGATGATAGACAACGAGACCGGGATCATCAGGATAGATCAGTTTACTGCAAATACTTATAGAGAATTTATGGAATCCTATGAGCAGCTGTATGAAAATCAAACGCTCAAAAATCTCATCATAGATTTGAGGAATAATCCCGGAGGGTTTTTGCCAGAAGCAACCAAAATTCTGAATCAACTTGCTGAGGACAAAGACAAAGTCATTCTTTATACCATTGGGAAAAATGGGGTTCGAAGAGAATATAAAACAAACGGTAAATCATTTTTCAGAGTTGCCAACATCGCAGTTTTGGTCAATGAAGAATCAGCTTCAGGTGCAGAAATCATTGCTGGCACACTTCAGGATTGGGATCGTGCTGTCATCATTGGCAGAAGGACATATGGCAAAGGTTTGGTACAAGAACAGTTTGGTTTGAGCAATGGCGGGGCTTTGAGGCTCACAACAGCCAGGTATTATTTACCTTCAGGCCGGAATATTCAAAAAGATTATACAAATATTGATGAATATGATTATGAATTGGAGAGTAGGGTAGAGGATGGCTCTATTTTTGACTCTTCAAAATCAAATGCAGATACCACTTTATTGAAGTTTACATCGCTCAATTTGGGCAGAAAGTTGAAGGAATTCAGTGGTGTAGAGCCAGATATTTTTATTCCTGCTGATTCTGTTGAATATCAGTCTGCTTATTCAAAGGTGCGTTCTCTTACTTTGTCTTACATTTTTGATAGAGTAAAAAATATGCGCACAATGTCTCAGGATCTGATCAAAAGCAAAATGTTTATGGATAATTTTCTTTCCTATGCTGGAAAGCGATATCCAGAATTGAAAACGACAAAGATATCAGATGCGGATAAAGAAAAATTAAAGATCGCCTTGATCAATGATTTCAGTTACATCACCTCGGATGAAGATACTGCCTTGAGCTTGAGAAGTAATGAAGACAGTTTTGTCATTGCGGCTATGGATTATTTTAAGAATCCAGATTTGGCTCGATTAGTGAAGAAAAAATAAAAGATCACATTACCACAAGATTTATAAAATAAGCTGCGTTTTTAAGGTCGAACCAATTCGAAAGACTTTATGCTTTTTGCAGACAAAATCATCGACATCATCAATGTTCTTGAAAATGATGGTGTTATACTCCTGCCTACTGATACTATTTGGAGTGTGGCTTGCAGCCTCAAGAGTGAGTTTGGTCTCAGAAAAATTCAATCCATCATCAATATTGACGAGAGCCCGGCTATCTGTGTTTCCAGCATAGAGGATTTAAAAAAATATGCTCCGTTTTTACATCCGAGGGTGGAAACATTATTGTGTTATTATCAAAGACCGATCACCATTTTAGAACAAAATTTTAGAAACGTTCCTGATTTTGTTTTAAAAAATACGCGTAATAGCACTTTAGGTATACGAGTTTGTGAGGATGAATTTATAGTCACAATACTTTCATTGCTTGGCCACCCAATACTCCTTTATAAAGCACACTTCAGGCAAGAAGTTGCTCCAAAAGCTTGGGTAGAGGTACATGATACTTTCAAACAAAATGCCGATTACATTTGCAAACACCGCATGTATGAAAATGGCTTGGAAGATGGAGTCCAGGCTGGGTATGATCACGATGGCATGCTGCTGTTTGATGAAGACACTGTTCTGGTAAATGGTAGTTAAAGCCTGAATAGATTCAAGATATTATTTTAATAAGCAGGGCTAAAATGGACAAAAATAATATAACAGCAGCCCAAATGTATTTCTTTTGCTTCTCTATCTGCACAGCTCTTATTTTCTGGCCTCCTTCAACAATCTTTACTTTTGTTGCTTGAGAAAATGAATTACCTTTTTTATTTGAATGAATCTTCTTCAAATTAATTTTTTTCTTTAAAATGAATTTTTTAAAGGTTCAATAAATCTTAAGCTTATTTTATTTAAATTTTTGGTACCACAACTTCATCAATATCTTCTACAAATACCGTAGCTACAGCAGCGATAAACATACAAACACCTGCTAAAACCAGGGCAAAAATGGCTTGATCGCCAAATAAATAATGGACGATTGGTCCTCCAATTATTGCATTGGTGATTTGAGGAATGGTAATGAAAAGGTTGAAAATCCCCATGTAAATTCCCATTTTTTTTAGGGGAATAGATCCTGCTAAAATTGCATATGGCATGGCCAATATACTTGCCCATGCGAAACCAACGCCGATCATGGAAACGATCAACATGTTTGGCGTTTTAAAGAAGTACATAGAAATCAGACCGAGTCCACCTAAAACAAGTGATACCATGTGGGTTTTTTTGCGGCCTATGTTTTTGGCAATCGTGGGAAGCAAAAATGCATATAAAGCAGAAACTCCGTTGTAAACACCAAAGATGATACCTACCCAGTTGCCTGATTCTTGAAATGTCGCAGAAGAAGTATCACTGCTGTCTAAGCCATAAATGTGTGTAGCCACGGCAGGAGCTGTAAAAACCCACATACCAAATAAACCGAACCAAGAAAAAAACTGAACAACTCCCAATTGACGCATCGTTTTGGGCATTTCTTTCAAGCTAATGCTCAAATTTTTAAAGAAACCACCACCATCGTCAACCTCTTCTTCACCGAAAGCTTTGAGCTCAGCTGGGCTGTATTCATTGGTTGTGAAAACCGTCCATAATATTGAACTGATCAAAACCAAAGCTCCAATCATAAAGGAATAGATGACATTTGGTGGTATAACTCCTGGATCTGCATTGGTTTCCACATTAAACCATGCACCTAAAAAGTATGGCAACCATGAACCTATAACGGCACCAATACCTATTAAGACGGTTTGTATACTAAAACCTTCTGTTCTTTGGGCTGAGGATAATTTATCACCAACCAGTGCTCGAAATGGCTCCATGGAAACATTGAAGGATGCATCCATGACCATCAACATGCCGGCACCGATCCATAAAGCGGGTAGAAATTTTGTAAAGGAGGCTGCATTGGGCATAAGTAATAAACCAATACAAGCTACAATAGCTCCAGCAAGGAAAAAAGGTCTTCGTCTTCCCAATTTGGTCCACGTGCGATCGCTGTAATGACCTATGATGGGTTGCACAATCATTCCTGTAAGTGGTGCAACAATCCAAAACCACGACAATTCATGCACATCAGCTCCGAAGGTTTGGAGGATTCTGGAAGCATTGCCATTTTGCAAGGCAAATCCCATTTGAATACCCAAAAAGCCTATACTCATATTCCAGATGCTGGCAGTGCTGAGCCGTGGTTTTCCCATAATCTATGTGTTTTTAACGTTTATCGATCTGTAACTTGTACTACCAGTTGAGCATTACAAGTATTCATTTAGCATTTTATAAGGACCTATTTATTGGAAGCAACTACATATTCCCATGGCTCGATCCTCACCTTTTCTCCTCTTTTGTAATTTACATCTTTCAAAGAAAATATATCCTTCAGTCCTGAAACATCTTCCGTCATGGTGACATACCTTGGTTGATTTGTAAAATTACACATCACTACTACTTTATTATCTCCTTTTTCTCTTTTGAATGCGTAGATGTCTTCTGCTTCTCCAATCTTCACAACCGCACCACCATATGGCAAATTCCAAAGCGCTGGGTTGTCTTTTTTGAATGCATTCATTTTTGCATAAAACTCTGCGTATTCATACGTTTTGAAGCCAATATTATCCTTCTGAAAAAATTCCAACCTCTTTTTCAGCGGTTCTTCTTGGCCGCTGTAAATCAATGGTATACCATCGAATGTCTGAACTAAAACTGCAAAGGTTCTATGTCCATCACCCATACGCTCAAACTCCGTTCCATTCCATGAGTTTTCGTCGTGATTGCTGGTGAAATGCATATAACTGCCCTTCACAACATGCGACATCGTGCTGTCTCTCCAATATTGAATTTCATTGGCATGTTTTTCACCTTTGGCAATGGCATTCATCAAGTGGTGAAAACTCCAGCCATAACATACATGGAAGGTGTTTTCATTGAGATGCCATGGATCTTCTGCTTCTGCCAAAAGAAAAATATCTGGTTTTACAGCCGTAATCGTATCAGCAAATTGTCTCCAGAAGTCGTGAGGTGGGCCAAATGCAATGTCCATCCGATATCCATCCAATTGATGATTTTTCACCCAGTAAATGAGGTCATTGATCATGGCAGTCCTCATTTCAGGATTATTATAGTTTAATGCTGCCACATCTTCCCAACCCATGCTGTTACCATTATCATCAATCGGATCTATGATGTTGCCAGCACTATCTTGTTTGAAAAAATCAGGATTGGATTTGAGCCATTTGTGGTCCCAACCGGTATGGTTTGGCACCCAATCCAAGATTATTTTCATGTCATATGCATGAATTTTATCGATCAAATTGATGAAATCTTCTTTAGTTCCAAATGCAGGGTTGATTTCTGTATAATCTGTTACTGCATAATAACTGCCCAATTCCCCTTTCTTTTTGGTGGTACTAATTGGGAAAACAGGCATTACCCATAGTATTTCAACACCCATTTCCTTCAACCGGGGGATGTGATCAGAAAAGGCATTGATGGTTCCTTCAGGGGTATATTGTCTGATGTTCACTTCGTAGATTACAGAACTTTTTGCCCATTCAGGAAGGGTGAATTCAGATGTGGTAATTGCTGTTGGTTTGTCAGTCATGTTTTTTTCGTTTTTGCAATTGATAAAAAGCAATACGGTTAAAATTGCAAGTAATTTCATCCGTGTCATATGGCCGACGATTTGATTTTATTTAAGTAAGATGCAGCGCAGAGCAAGTATGATTGCTCTTGCAAGTCAAACTTAATATTATTCACCCAAATATTTAAATTATTTCCTTGCAGATTTACCACCTTTATTTCTTGGTGGTCGACAACAACTTGCAGGGCGTTCTTTCGGAACAAAACCTTGAAACTAAGCTGTTCACAATGTTCAGGTAAAGTTGGGTTGAAGTGAATCTCATCCTTCTTCACCCTCATGCCTCCAAAACCTTTGATTACCGACATCCATGTTCCAGCCATGCTAGTAATATGTAATCCATCTTCTGTATCATTATTGAAGTTGTCGAGATCCAATCGGGCTGTTCGATTATAAAGTTCATAAGCTTTTTCA
>JAKQLF010000073.1 GCA_029567325.1 Bacteroidota bacterium
GATAATGTTCGACATTCAAGCTATTTCCATCGAGATTTCCTTTGCCAATGGAATGCTTTAATTGAGACTTAGGACCAGTAGAAGGTTCCCATAATTCAGTAGCAAATTTCCCTTCAAAGTCAGAAATAACTAAGTCAGGAGCATTAGATTTGAAGGAATCCCATTTCTTATCTGGGTCAACCCAATCAATATTGGAGGTAAATGTAATTTGGTCAACATAAACACTTACAGGAGCTGGTTTACCAGGTTCGCCTGCATTTTCACCTTTACCTACAGAGAAACGAATTTCTTGAATTTTATTCCATTTAACGTCTTTAGCTACTTCAGCTTGCTTATTAGCATCCCAAGCTTTACCTTTATCCATAAATTTCTTTAATGGAATTTTTACGAGCTGCCAATCTTTGCTGACTTTGATCCAGTCATTTAAAGCAAGCTTGGTTTGGCTCTTCACATCGTTACCTTGGTTATCCATGATACCGATATAAAGTTTTTCGCCACCATTTTTGCCCTTAATCCAGAAATACAAGCCACCGTCATTACGTACTTTAGAAAGGTCAATGAATTTACCTTCACCTAATGAGTAAGTAACACCAGACCAGTCATTGTTATCAATATACATGGCAAGTACATTTGAATTGCCAGCTGTTTTGGAGTCAATTTCTTTTTGAGCAGTTAAACCACCATAAACATAGCTGAATCCTTTCATGCCATTGTCATAGAAGGTCGCAATAGGTTTTGCCTTTCCATCCAATTTTTCTGGATTTTTAGGGCCATTAACCACTTCGTTATTTTCATCCCAATAAACGACTTTTGGCTTTGGTTTTGCTTTTTGATTTCCCTTGACGATTTCAATATTGTCTACGAAAATGTCAAAAGATGGGTTAGTTCCCTTATCAATGGAGAAGCGAATTTCAGCAATTTTATTCCAATCAATACGAGCTGGAAGCTCTGTTTTTTTCGTTTGATCCCAATAGAGACCACGATCTGGGAAATCGATTAAAGGAATAGATACTTTTTGCCAATCTTTTGTGATTTGAACATATTTGTTCAAAGACATTTTGACTTGTGTCTTTTTTCCATCGGAAACTTCTTCATCTAGAAGACCAATGAGAAGTTGTTCGCCACCGTTTTTACCCTTGATGTAGAATTCAAGTTTTGAATCTAACATATATTTAGATAAATCGAAAGATTCGTTATATAAGCAAAGAGAGGCACCAGAATAATCTTTTGGATCAAGATTAATTTGAACGGCAGCTTTTGATTTATAACCACCTTCTTTTGTAATTGTGACACCTTTACTTTTTCCACCGTATGCGTAATCATAACCACCTTGACGATATTGCTCGTCAAAGAATTTATAAACTACGAGACGCGGCGGTCTTGGCTGAGCCATTGTTGCAGTCACAGTCATTCCGAGAAGAACGATTGAGGCTACTTTGAACATTT
>JAKQLF010000096.1 GCA_029567325.1 Bacteroidota bacterium
GAACCAGGCAAACAGCTATGCTTGGTAAGAACAATTCAATTATGATGTTTTGAGCCGTTATCTGCTTTCCTATCCAAAGCATCGTTGTCGTTACATCGCCCAATGGAGAGAATGCTCCGCCTGCATTTGCCGCAATTACGATCATGCCAGTAAACCATAATCTGGCCTTTTTATCGCTAAGCAATTTTGCAGTAAGGGAAGTCATCACAATTGCTGTTGTGAGATTGTCAAGCAAGGCGGAAAGAAAAAATGTAATGATTGCAATGATCCAAAGTAGTTTTGATTTGCTTCTGGTTTTTATTTTATCTGTAATGATTGAAAAGCCATCGTGACTATCAATGAGTTCTACAATGGTCATGGCTCCGAGTAAAAAAAATAAGATAGAAGAAATTTCGCCCAGGTGGTGAAGCAATTCTTCAACAGCATGTTCCTTATCCACACCGCTAAGGATGTAAATGGTCCAACAGAAAACACCTGTTAATAAGGCTGGAGCTGCTTTGTTAAGTTTGAGCGGATGCTCAAATGCAATGGCTAAGTACCCAATTACAAAAACGATAATTACCAGTGTCGTCATTCCTCAAAGTAAACATTTAAATCTTTCCTGTTCATTCTCACTTTTAACCAATCCTCAATTTTTGTTTTGTCGATTGCTTCCCATTTTGTTTTTGAACGCATTATTGCAATCCAGATATTTTGTTGAGAAGTGTCGGTGTGATTGATGACAGATTGCAAAATACATGATTGAATGAATGGATATTGGGTTTTCAATTCTTTGTGAATTTGTTGGCTCAATTGGTTTTGAGATGCTAAACTATCGATCTTCTTTTGGAGCCTTTGAATTTGGCTTTCCTTTTCAGAGAGTGCAAGCGTGAGTAGATTTGGTTCCTCTTCATTTTTCTCATCTTTGAGATAAGCAAATCCTTGTTGGATTTTAAGAGTGGAATTTTGCAGATTGTATTTTGATAATTTGTTTTTTAAGGTTGAGATTTCTTTTTCTGTAATCATCTGCCCACCATAGGTAAGTGTTATTGTTTTGCTCTTTGTATCAATAATTTTCTTGAGCAAATAATCATTCGGAAATATGGCTTCTGCTTCTATAAATTGGGATGCGCTCTTTTGAAATTTGTTTTGCTGGATAATGTCATAACCAAAATAAATGCTTGGCATTACAGTGATGATTACCACGCCA
>JAKQLF010000115.1 GCA_029567325.1 Bacteroidota bacterium
TTCTTTTATTTGACATTCTTCACCTTTTTTGGGCGAAGGTCTCGAATCACTTTCCCTTTTTATCCTGGTACACTTTGGATGAGATTTAGTGGTACACTTTAGATGAGATTTGATGGTACACTTTGGATGAGATTATGCAAAATGTATGAAGACATTGAAAACAATAAAGCTAAGCCATTTATTTTAAAATCAAAAACAAATTTAGAAAGAGCGAAGAGTTTTTTTAAACAAAAAGAATTTGCAGCATCGGCCAACCATTTAAGAAAAGCAACTGAGTTTTTTGTCCATGAATATGTACCAACAAGAAACCAATATGATCGTAATTTTAAACCACTTGATTTAAGTTCTCTTATTGGGAAATCACGAGCAGTAGCAAGAATGAACAGATTACCTGCATCATTAATACAAGACCTTGATTTAATGCGGACACATATTTTCAATCCAGGTTCACATTATGACGTTTATACACCAATTTTTCAAAATGATTTAAAAAGAGCTATCGAAACATTAGAACAAGTATCAACTTTAACAAATATAAACCTGTAGAAAATGTACACCCTTAGCATCCAATTTCATGCTGCATAACCCCGCGCTACCTCCCTTCTTTAGCAAAGAGTTTATCTGCCCTATCTAGCCATTCAAAACAACTGCCAAACCTCTGGACCAAAAAGAACCTCGCTATGATAACAGAAGCTACAAGAAATTGAAGGTTTCGTGGATGAATGAAGCTTTGTGCTTCTTAACATCCTAAGTGGTGGGTAGTGTCTGATAGTTTTTGAAATCGAATACTTATTGCTGATTAACCAACGATATTTCTATCATATGTTTGACCTACCATTCTGCCCTCAAGTTACTTCGCCCAATCTTTTCCTTCAGCCGTTCTTCTCCAAGCAAAGTATTTATCCAATACCAGAAGTGCATCTTGGCTCGGTACTGGTCCTACAAATGGCTTTTGTTGGAAATACATTACTTGAGGTTTTTTATTGGTGAAATTTGGCCAATTGGGTACACCCTTACCATTAGGATTTAGGTTTTTGGCAAAATTGGTCCAATAGGTACCCATGGCATCTGAAATTGCAAAGTCACTTGACGTGAGATCTGGTTTATTTTTATCTAAATTTTCAAAAACATAAGCAACTTCTTGACCGTGTGGTGAACCAGCCCCATATTTTGGAGAATCGGCCGCATAATCTGGATGTTGGTCAAAGTAATAGTAGTATACTTTTGACTTTCCTGTTTTCGCTTGCAAGGTCGCCCATACCCATGTTTGCCAGCCAAAAGCAGCGTCTCTTGCCAAATCTCTCGCAGTTTTTGGCACCGTTTCTTTTCCAACCGGATAGGCTTTGATCAAGTCATCAGCAAATTTGCCGTATCTTTTTTGTACACCGCTGATGTAGTCTTGAGGTGTTTTTGGCGGTGAAAAACTTGCACCTTCATCAGAATTATAACCCACCAAAATAGGAACGTCATTATATTTTTTTTGCTGATACAAAATGTGTTGGTCGTCAGGAATGACAAATCCATCCACAATAGGCCAGCCCCTTCCACCTGGCAATTTATCTGCCTCTACTTTTCTGAGATCGGCAATCGATGTAAAACCAGCTTGTTTCACATATGCCACGCCACTTTCCTCTGCATCTTTGAGTAACTTCATATTTTCACCTGGGTATGTGGTAACACGTGATGGGCCAAATGAACCTCCGCTCTGAGAAATCGCCCCATGAAACAAACCCTTTGCTTTTGGAGAAGCGCACAACATGCTCACCGCAATTCCACCAGCTGATTCGCCAAATATGATCACTCGATTGGGGTCGCCGCCAAATTTATCGATGTTCTTTTTTACCCATTCCAAGCCAGCTATCATGTCCATTAAACCATAATTACCAGAAGCGTGGTTGGGATTTTCGGCAGAAAGCTCGGGGTGCGCAAGAAATCCCAAAAGCCCTACCCGATAGGCTATGCTCACTAAAACAACGCCTTTTTTGGCCAATTGCTCACCGTTGTAAACAGTTTCTGAAGTTGCTCCTGCACCAAAACCACCTCCATAAATCCATACCAAAACAGGTACTTTCTCTTTGGCAGTTTTTGCTGGCGACCAAATATTTAAATACAAACAATCTTCACTTTTACCTGATGGTGGCGTGCCTCCCTGCATCGGACCAGGCGCAAATTTATCCGCATTTTTGATACCAGTCCAATTGCTTGGAGCCTGAGGTGCTTTCCATCTCAAATCACCTACTGGAGGTGCTGCAAAAGGAACACCAAGGAAAACTTGCAATCCATCTTTTATGCTACCCTTCAGTTCCCCTTGTGCCACCTTCACAATCGGAGATTCTTGAGCTAAGATCAGATTACCAATAAACAACAGTAAAAACCATGTGAGCTTTTTCATTCTATTTAAATTTCTTTTCAAAACTATGAGTTATTTTTAATTATACCAAAATGGATAAGAATACTTTGTTTTTTATTTGTTTGGTAAATATCGATTTTATTATTTTATCAAATTATCAGGCTTACTTATTGACTTTAAATGGTTTTATTGAACTTGAAAACTGTATAAATTGAGGAATGGTTTGATATTCATTAAGCACCCCAATTGCCGTGCATCCTACTCCGGTTGTTTGGTAGTCGAAATTGAATGTTACCCCATCCGATTTGACAAGATCATAGGTGTATTTTGCCTTTGACAAATTTTCAGTGCTGTAATTATAACAATTGAAATTGAATGGTTCAGCAGCCGAAAACTCAATTCCGATTCCTTCAGCATTTGTCAGTCGCACATAGCGATTGTCGGTGCGCAAGCCACAATCCTGAGGAATTAAATATGGTACAAACATCGAATCAACTGACGATTGATAACTCCCAATCCTATAGCCGGTTTTGCGGTCTGGATAATTCTCCTGAGGTCCGCGTCCAAACCATTCTACATTTTGCATTTGGTCATCGAAAACCCATTTTGTGCCAATCCGCGGCAACGACATTGGCATTTTTCCATTCGGATTAATCGTATGCTGTAAACCAATTTCACCGTCGGGTGTAATCGTATAAATCATCTCATTTTCGAATCCTCCACTGCGTGCATTTCCAAAAAGAGCAATTTCACGAACACTTACAATTGTATTTTCAGCCGTATTTTCAACCCGAAATGATTCAAGTTTTGACTTCATTTTATCCAGACCGATGGAATACCATGCTGTGGCAACCATCCTTCCATAACCCTGTGTTGCAGGAAATACATTAACCGCAGGATAGGTCCAGTCGTCCTGTTCGTTCGCCAAAGGGGCACGCCAAACATTGAGTTGCGCTCCCTGTTTCAGCAATTCTCGTCCCATGTATTTCATAGAGGACAATTGTCCATCGGCTTTATTAAAGGTATAATCGAAATTTACTCCAGATACTATCACTTGTTGCTCATTATCAGTGACTTTTAAAGGATTGGTCTGTTGCTGTACCGATTTTTTGACGGCAGGAACAATCCATGGCAATTCCAATTGATCCCAATACAGTTCAAAGCCCTTCGGTGCCCATTGCGTAGCTCCTTTGGAATGAAAACTAATTGTTACCATATAGGTTGCACTAGCTTTTAGCTGAGGCTTTTGGATAGGAAGAACGTAGATTTTATTTGCTTCTGGTTCGACCTCCACCCCCAATTTTCCGGAAACAATCGTTATTCCATTTTCTTCCAAATTCCACCGCGCTTCAAAGGCATCCGTATTTGTAAAAAAGTTTCGGTTCTGAACTTCAATTTCCAATTTTTCGGCATTGCTCCACTTTACAGAAATGGGTTGAGCCGATTTTTTTATTTGCCACATTTCAGGCTGCGGAACCCGATCGGGCCAAATAGATCCATAGGTACGCGCGCCAATTCCATAACTGAAAAACTCTCCTTCCTTTTCCTCCTGTTCAAAATCGAGCCACAAAGCTGCGCGATTTTTCAAGTCAGGTTTTCCTTCATATAAATCCTTTATTTCTATCGCTTTGGGGAAAATACCCACCTGGTCGATAATGGCATCGCACATATAACTGGACATATGTTGACCATGTATCTCGGCATTCTTGCCCACATTAATTGGGAAAGGGAAATTTGTAATGTTCCCAGTGACCGTATTTTCAGCCACCTTTTTGTTATCAATAAAAAGCGAAGCCGTTTTGCCATCATAAATAGCTGCTACATGATGCCAGTTTTGTGTCCAATCTTCGGGTAATGCACCACTGACAACAGTTTTTCTTCTCGAGGTGAATATATAAAATTCGAGGTTGTCACCATTTTGCTGCAAACCAAATTGATTGTTTCCTTTGGTGAGCAGCGTTCCACCCATTTTCATTAAATCGCGTGGAAAAACCCAAAACGAAACCGTTAGTTGATCACCCGAGATTTCGACATTTTTATCCTGATAAACTTCCACCCATTGGTCGTGACCATTCAGATCAATGCCTTTTCCATCATGACCGGCAACCAGTTTTGCGCGTCCCATGATGTGAGTTGCGACCTTATTTGGTGAAGAATCTGTCAATTTACGAACTGGCTCGAGCAAACCTGGACTTACAAAATCCCAAATAGCACCGCCCATGATGCGTGGATACTGGTAAATGACATCCCAATATTCGTCCAGTCCGCCACCAGCATTTCCCGCCACCGAAAGGTATTCGTCCAAAAACGAGGGTCGCGGATCCACACTATCTGGAACCATGCCCACCTGTGTTTTGAGATCAAAAGGAGTAGGATAACGTGGACCAATAATTTCTTCGCAGCGATGCGCAAAAGCATTCCCTCCATACATCCAGTATCGTGTACTGTCATAATTCCGTCCCTCTTCAATTACAGCACATATATTTTTACCTTCACCAGCCTCGTTGCCCGCACTCCAGAAAAGAATGGAAGCATGATTGCGGTCGCGCAATACCATACGTTTTACACGGTTGCGGTACATAGCTTCCCAAGCCGGATTATCACCAAGGGATTCTGTAGCATGTGCTTCATCTCCAGTTTCATCGATGATGTAAAACCCATATTCGTCTGCCAACTCTAAATAGCGTCTTACAGGCGGATAGTGTGATATGCGTACACAATTTATATTGAATTGTTTAAACAGTTCAAAATCCTTCCGAATGGTGGCTTCGTCCATTTTATGTCCCAAAGTTGGGTGTTGCATGTGGGTGTTGATGCCGTTAAGTTTTATGGCCTTGCCATTGAGGTAGAATACCTGATTGCGAATTTCGGTTTCTTTAAAACCAATGCGACCAGTAATTACTTCTTCGGTTTTTCCCTTATTGTTTATTAATTCAAACGTTAACCGATAAAGATTAGGTGTTTCTGCTGTCCACTTTTTAGGATTTAATACTTGTGATGAAATATTAATCATTTGCTTATCATCAGCAGTTACTTGAACAGCGTCAGAAGTAAAATTCTGAACCAACACATTGTCTGAATTAAAAAGTGAAGCCCGAACCTTATAGTTCTGTTTATTGGTTTTTGATTGGTTATTTACCGTAATCTGCAAATTCAGTTTTGCGTTTTCATAGTTTTCGTCTAGTTCGGAAGTGGCATGCCAGTCGAAGATATGTACATCCGATTTTGCGAACAACCAAACATCATCGAAAATACCCGCCAGTCGCCAATAGTCCTGACTTTCAAGGTAAACACCATCTGAATATTTAATGACATTGACGGCAATGGTATTTTTTCCTGGTTTCAGGAATCTGGTAATATCATATTCAGCAGGCTCTTGTGCACCTTCGTTGTAGCCCACTTCCTGACCGTTGACCCAAACAAACGATGCTGAAGCGGTTTTCTCCATGCGCAAAAAAATGCGTTTGCTTTTCCAATTTGAAGGTAGATTAAATGTTTTGCGATACGAGCCAGTAGGGTTGTATTCGCGCGGAACAAAAGGCGGATTGGAGCGAAACGGATGTGCAACATTTCTGAACAAAGGATCTCCAAAACCTTGCATTTCCCAGTTGGAAGGAACTGTTATTTCAGACCATTTCTGATCATCAAAATTTGATGTAAAAAAGTCCTTGGGTGTGCCTTCCGGAGTATCGGCAAAATGGAATTTCCACTTTCCATTCAACGAAAGCACATTTTCTGACTTCGATTTCTGAGGATTTAATGCTTCGCCCACCGATTTCAAAGGAATACAAACCGTGTGACCTTCCGACTGGTTGATCTGAAATACCTCTGTATTTTCGATGAAAGGATAAATGTCCGCAAATTTTGATTGCTGTGCTGACATTGTAAAACTTGCCAGAGTGATCAATAAACCAACTATTTTTTTCATGCGCAATTACGTTTTTTGTTTTTGGAAAACTATATTTTTCTCAACGATAGCCTATATGCCATTGCCCTAAGCCCAATTTTACCAATAAGCCTGACCGTTAGTTTTTTCGAAGATTTCATTTGAGCTAAGCTCCAATTTCTCTCTTCTATTTCGATCAAATTTTCTAAACAAGAAATTCTGGTCAATCCATTTTCCGACTAGTATACACTTCAAATAATTAATTATTTCAAGTCAACAATTTTTTTCTTTCCAGAATAATTAATCAACTTTTCATTGAAATTTTCGCTGGCAGCAATTCCTTTTTGTTCCGATACCAAAACAATGCTGAACACTTTATTTTTTGATTGTTTGGCAAAAGAACCCAGCAATTTCCCGATCATCAATTGTTGTTTTTTATCATTCCATTGTAGCTCTATGGTGCTATAATTGCCCTTTTCGTAATTGTAATTATCCCCTTCATCTTCGTACAAGGTAAAAGAGCCATCAGCACCCGGATAGATACGAATTTCTAAAGTATCCAATGGCTTTTCTTTGGTGTATTGCATTACTCTACCCATTGGGATAATAGACCCTGCCTTTATCAACAGTGGCAACTTATCTTGGGGTGAAGGAAGTGATACTGTTTGCCCACCTTTGTATTTTTTGCCAGACCAGAAGTCAAACCACTCAACTTTTTCTGGAAGATAAACTTCCCAGTTTTGCACGCCCGCTTCAGTCACTGGAGCAACCAAAATCGATTTTCCAAACATGTACTGATAGGCTTGAGCAATGGCTTTGGAATCTTGGCCAAAGTCCATGATCAATGGCCTCATCATGGTTGAATTTTCAGAAGAAGTTTGCCATGCTTCAGAATATATGTAAGGCATGAGCCTGTATCGTAGATTCATCATTTCGCGCATATTGTTTTCAACGATGCTTCCATATTTCCAAGGCTCGGTTTCTGTCTGATAACCATGCATTCTGAAAATCGGGTTGAAAGTTCCCCACTGAAACCAACGTGTAAGTATATCGTGATAGGCAACATCGTTGTATTGATCGTTGCGAGGCCTGAAAAATCCACCAATGTCGGTTGTCCAGTAAGGCATTCCAGTGAGGTTATAATTTAAACCAGCCACAATTTGACGTTTATAAGTATCCCAATTCCAGCCAATATCTCCGGACCAATTGATGGTGCCATAACGTTGTTGTCCTGGGAAAGCAGATCGTGTGAGGATGGCCACCCTTTTGGAAGGATCTGTTTTTCGTTGTCCGTCATAAACAGCTTTGCTTACAAAAAGTGGATAGGTCAATCTGTAAAAATCACCGGGTCCAAAGAAGGTTGGTTTTCCAGCCAGCGCATCGTTTTCAGGTTCTGTTGCGTCCATCCACCAAGAATCAACGCCAAGCGTAAACAGGTTGTCATTCAATGCTGTCCAGTGAGTTTTTTGGGTTTCTGGGTTGTAAATATCAATCCAAGGGCTATCCTGAATGTACAAATTTTTATCCATGTAGGGTTTTGCAACATCTGATTTTTTGTCGAGGTTTTCCCATACAGAAATCGAGAAGTGCGCATTTAAATCGTGGATTTTTTTGATGAATTTTTCGGGTTCTGGATAATTGGTTTCATCAAATTTTGGAACACCCCAACCATATTTTCCCCAATATTGCCAATCTTGTACAATGACGTCTACTGGCAATTTCCGTTTTCTAAACTCCTCTACAGTTGACACCAAATGATCTCCAGATGTATATCGTTCTCTACATTGCCAAAAGCCAAAAGCCCATTCTGGAAGCATTGGTACTTCACCCGTAAGTTTGCGATAATCCGCTATGATTTCATCGGCTTCTTGTCCAGAAAATATGACATAATCCATTGATTTGGCATGTGGGGATCTGAAGGTCGTAACATCATTTGTTTTTCTCCAGGCAAGTGTCGGCACATTGGTCGCTTTACCTACTATTTGTACCGTGTGATTACCCGCTTTTAAGTTTATCAAAGTACTAGCGGCAGGAGGCAACCATTGGTTGGTTTGATCAATATAAGCTACATCGTCAATAACCAATAAGTGTTTGCTTTCCATATTCTGGTAATCCAGCATGAAATCATACACTCCATCTGCGGGAATGGAGAAACTACCTTTGTACAAGGATTGCCTCTGTGAAACTTTTTGCGTACCTGAAGTGGTGGTTACTTCCACCATATTATTTTCGCCCGCGGCCATTTCCTTCTTCACGAGATTGACAGCGTTATCTGCTGGATTGAAATGAGTAATGCCGTATTGATTCCATAAAATACCAAATCCTCTGCTTGAATACAAAAACGGAATGGCTATTTGAGAATTGACTTGTATCAGCTTTCTAGAAATATTGCGCAGGTTATAATGCCCGTCCTGAAACTGACCAAGTCCAAAAAGAAATTCTTCATTTGGAGAATCAAAACTTTGCTCGGCTATGAAACAGTCCTCATTTTGAACTGTATTTGCTTCGAGTTTCTTTGATCCCGCAATTTCCGTCAAAAAAACTTTGCCATCAGCATGTGCATACGACAACACATTGTCCGTTTTGTTGTATGAAACCATCAATTCAGATGTAGTAAGCTTGAGCAAATTGCCTTGATCTGTTACCTTAAATTTTGGTGTTGGAAGTTTATTCATGAAAACAAAGTCTCGATCTTCCTTTTTCCCAGCTTTTTCCCATTGCACCCTTACCGATTTCTTGGTCAATGGGGCCAAGTTTAAATTACCCTCCGAAAGATGAATTACCAACTTCCCAGATTTTAATTCATGACTTTTATATGTTTGACCATAGGCCAAAGATTGCAAACACAACAATGCAATTAAAATTATAAACCTCATTTCTTTTATTTATAATGTATCAATTAATAGGTGATAACCTGGCAGCAAATCCACCCCTTCTCAAAGAGTTGACAGTTATGTTACTTGTGCTATCCACAATGGCATACTCGATTTCCAATTCCTGGTCATAACTGCCATCTTTAATTAAAGTCAATTTGAATTTAGTATTGGGAGGTAAAAAATCAAACTTCAACGCTTTCCTTTGTCCCCATCTGGTATTACAAATACTTCCCAAATACCAATCGTTGCCTTTTCTTCTCGCCATCAATACTTCCCTACCTGGATATCCATCTAATAATTTGGTTTCATCCCACGCATTAGGCAATTCACTCAGAAATAACTTTGCTGCAAATGGGAGTTGCCGATATCCTTCTGGTCTATCTGCCAAGTGTTGCAAACCAGATTCAAAAACTACACCCAATGCCAATTCATGACCAAAAGAAGTGATGTGCGCAAATTGAGAATTAGTAAATGTGACCGGAGTATAATCCATAGAACCAATAACATTTCTGGTAAAAGGCAATATGGTATTGTGTTCTGGTGCAATGGCGGTAAATGTTGGCACATTATTGTACCATTCAGCCCCGCGAACACCTTCATATGTCATCAAGTTTGGATAAGTTCTAGCCCATCCCCTTGGAACCAAACATCCGTGAAAATAGACCATCATTTCAAAAGCTGCAGCATCTTCCAAAATATCCAAATAGTATTGAATCATGTGTTGCTTTTCACTTTCAAAAAAATCAACTTTTACACCAACAAATCCCATTTTTTTGAGTTTTGCAAATTCTTCCAACCTATTTTCATGCGTCAACATTCTATCTTTCGGAGTAGAGGTAACTGGTGTGTGATCGCCACCTGAATTATACCAAATCAGCGGTTTAACACCAATAGACTGGATGTACTTTGCTGCGTCTTCAACATTGCCACCATTGGACATGCCATCCCATTCCCAGTCCAATAGGGTGTAAGGCCAATTCATTTCCGCGGCCAAATCAGCAAACTTTTTTACAATTTGAAAATCCTTCGTTCCGTGGTTGCTTGACCAATAATTCCATGAAACCAATCCAGGTTTGATCCATTCAGTGTTTTTTATTTTGGAAGGGGTAGAGACGTCATCAACCAAGGTAGAAGCTACAATATCTGGCAAACCACCGATGATGATTACTCGCCAAGGTGACTTCCAGGGCAATTGTATGGTCGGCTTTGATTCTCCAAATCCTCTAGCATCCTTTGGATTGTGGAAGGTAAGTTTTCATACTATCCGCAACATTACTGAGTTTGGTACCGCAGTAATTTCTATCCAAATCTGCTTCATGAATTAAAAACCAACAAGTGGTATCTTGGGTGTGAAAAAGGGCAGGATAACCCCATTCTCCACTTTCTAGTTTACCAGGTGCAATGGTGGAATATGTGCCTTCATTTGCTGGATTCCAAGGCTCCATCCACCTTTTGGTAACATTTGGAATTTCATAACTGGTATATTCCTCATTCATAATTAAGGAAGATCCTGTTTGCGGGAATTCATATCTAAAAGTAACTCCATCATTGTAAGCCCTGATGTGCAGATTTAATTTTGTCTTTTGGTCATTTTCAAATTGCGCTATTATTTCATTGGCCTCATTGGTGCATTTCGATTTTTTCCCAAATGGCACATCGTATTGCTCCATGATTTTTTTAGCTGGATCAAACTTTAATAATCTCAGATTTGAGGCAAATTCTTGGTCACTTCTAGAAAGTCCGAGGTCTATTTTGGTAATTGATTTTTCTTCTTTTCCATCCAATTTTTGTGAAACCTCCAAATACCAAGCATCCAATTTTTGGTTTTGTTTATTTTTTAAGGCGACAACTACTTTTTTATTGGGTGATTCCAAGCGGACCGTTTGTGATTGAAGGAATGTAGCATTACCGCCCACAAAAACCATTAATACAATAAACACTTGTATGTATTGGCGGGCATTCTTAAATACATTTGACATATTTTCTGTTTTATTTTTAAAAATCAATGACAGGCATCATTTTCTACATGAATGCCATTTTTCTGCACACCAATAGCAACTCTCAACAGTAAGTTCTTGATTATAAGATGGTGATGATTTGTTTGATCAAATCTTCCTGTTTTGAACTATTCCCATACAGCACTTCATAACTCCCAGCTTTTACAGTCATCTTATAACTTTCCTCGTCATAAGTTTCAAAAGACTCCATTGGCAACCCAATTTTTGCGACCTGCGTTTCTCCCTTTTTAACACTAACTCTTTGATATCCCTTGAGTGATTTGATGGGCCCTTTGGTATCGTCCGTTTTCCTGACATATACTTGAATGATTTCAGTTCCATCCATTTTACCTGTATTTGAAATTGGTATTTCTATTTCCAGATTTTGATTTTTTGACAATGTTT
Source organism: Bacteroidota bacterium (assembly GCA_029567325.1). Taxonomy (GTDB): domain Bacteria; phylum Bacteroidota; class Bacteroidia; order Chitinophagales; family Saprospiraceae; genus JADKBO01. The sequence continues at coordinate 11,515 of JAKQLF010000115.1, forward strand.
GTGCAGAAAACTTAGCTGGTGAAATCTTATATTGGGTATAACTCAAGCCAAAACCAAATTCAAATAAGGGCTTATCTGTCAAATATCTATAAGTTCTGTTGGTCATACTGTAATCTTCAAAATCTCTCAATTGTGTGGTGTCCTTATAAAATGTAATGGGCAATTTTCCAGATGGATTGTAATCACCAAACAAAACATCGGCAACGGCTTGGCCTCCAGATTCTCCACCATACCACGCTTGCAAAATGGCGTCGCAACTTTCAGTTTCTGGCACCAGACCAATGGCAGAACCCGAATTATTGACAAAAATCACTTTCTTTCCTGCAGCTTTGAGTGCTTTGAGGCAGTTGCGCTGTACTTCAGGAAGTTGGATGTCCGTGCGATCTCCTCCTTTAAATCCAGGAAAATTTACGGGCATTTCTTCTCCTTCTAAGAGTGTCGAAAGACCTCCCACAAAAATTACCGTTTCCGCATCTTTTATTTTTTGAATGAGATTTCCAAAATCAATATCCACTTCTTTGCCAAAATCAAATTCCAAGTTTGCTTCCCAATTATTGAGCTGTTCATACCTCATTTCGATTTTATACGTTTTCCCGGCTACAACAGAAAAAGGAACTCGAGAAGGCAAAGTTCTCCAGTTACTATATCTGGCGATGGATTTGCCATCAACAAACAATTCAAAATATCCTGTTGCACCGCATTTAAAAACAATTTCTTCAGTAGCTGAGGCAGTAAATGTGGCTTCGTATAGGGCAGAAAATCCGAGTAGTTGAACGCCGGATGCAAACTCATGCTGACCAGCTGTAGTCAATTTCATAGGATTGGTAATATATTCGGAAATTACTGGTGTTCCTATTCTTTTGGGATTGTTCCAATAAGTCGCTTTAAAACCCTTTTTGTTTTCGAAAGATGCAAGGCCAAAATAACTTTCTGTCACCTTGTTTTCAACCAGGTCACACGCTTTATCATATATGATACTTTTTTCTGCAACCTTGGTTTTAATACCATCCAAAATGCTGATAGTCCTGACTGGAGTACCGTTGTAATTGCCCCACAACATGGGTTTATTATCAGCATTTGGGCCTATAATTGCAATCTTTTTTTGCTTTTTCATCAAGGGCAAAACATTGTTTTTATTCTGCAAAAGGGTCATAGATTTTTGAGCCATTTCCAGTGCTAATTTCCGGTGTGCATCATTATTCATAATAGAAAATGGAATATTTGCCCATGGGACCAATTTATCGTCATCAAATTCACCCAAATCCATGCGCTGAGTGAGCAATAATGAAACACGCTGATCTACCAAAGATGCTGGTATCAGTCCTCGGGAAACGGCTTCTGGGATATTTTTGTAGGCATATCCCTCCCAAACGCATTCCAAATCTGTTCCAGCAAGTACTCCTTTGGCAGCAGCGTGTACTGGATCTGAGGATACTTTGTGGCTGGTGTAAAAATCAGTAATGGCTCCACAGTCAGAGACCACGACGTGTTTAAACTTCCATTCATCTCTCAAGATCGTATTCAACAATCTGTCACTTGCGCAGCAAGGCTCATCGTCCAATCTTTGGTAGGCACACATGACTTGTCTCACATCTGCCTCCATTACCAAAGATTTGAACGCGGGAAGGTAGGTTTCCCAAATATCACGATTACTTACTTTATTAAGATTCAATCGGTGTCTGCTCCATTCAGGTCCAGAGTGAACTGCATAATGTTTGGCGCAAGCCAGCAATTTTCTATATTTTGTATCTTTTAGACCTTGCAAGCCATTGACAACAGAGACACCCATTCTACTCGTGAGGTATGGATCTTCGCCATAGGTTTCTTGACCTCGTCCCCATCTGGGATCTCTAAAAATATTGACATTGGGCGTCCAAACCGACAAACTCAAAAACCTTCTATTTTCTTTACCATTTCTGATTCCTTCGTGGTATTTGGCCCGCACTTCATCAGAAGTAGCATCAAATATTTTATAAACCAATTGATCATCAAAAGACGCAGCCATTCCTATTGGCTCGGGGAAAACAGTAACACTATCATTGTTCGCCAGTCCATGCAAAGCTTCGCTCCACCAATTGAATTTTCCAATTCCCAATCTTGGAATTGCCGGGGATTGGTCAAACATGAGAGAAGCCTTTTCTTCCATGGTCAATTTTGAAACAAGGTCTTTTACCCTTTCTTCAGTACTGAGATTTGGATTTCTAAATGCTTCTTGGCCAATCATGGACCATGTCAATAACATGCACAGAACAAAAGCTTTTTGCTTCTGATAATTATGCAATTGATTCATCCATTTTAGACTGATTAGATAGCAGGCTGTTTTCATTTTATGGTCATTTAAAGTGTTGTGAAACTATATTTTTTTCCTTTTTTTGTGGGTACATCAACCATGATATAATGGTCAAGTTCTGATGGTTTGATCGTTGATTTACTAGAAATAATGGGTTCAGTTACCTGGTCAACTTTGTAAAACATATTGGGATTTTCATTTTGAGCAGTAGCCAGACTACCGCCGCCATTTAATTTAACTGCATTAGGAAGCCTTAATCTCAAATTACCTCCCAAGTGTGAAACAACTTCCAATTTTACAATTTTTTGATTTTCCCACTGAAGGTTGGTGATCTCAAAACCACCTTTTGCCATCAATCCTTTGATACTGCCGTCCTTCCAAACATCGGGCAGTGCCGGTAATAAGTGTACGGCCTCGTCAGAGCATTGCATCAACATTTCTGCAATTCCTGAAGTACATCCAAAATTGCCATCAATTTGGAATGGTGGATGTGCGTCAAATAAATTGGTGTAAGTGCCACCACTACCCCTCTGATTGGTAAGTGGCGTCAATTGTTTTTGAATTAAAACATAAGCGTGATTGCCATCTAAAAGTCTGGCCCACCAGTTGACTTTCCAACCCATACTCCAGCCCGTAGATACATCTCCGCGTTGTATCAAAGTATTACGTGCTGCTTCAAAAAGTTTGGGTGTCCTGAATGGAGATATTTGATTGGCAGGAAATAAACCATAAAGGTGAGAAATATGTCGGTGTTTGTCATTTGGATCATCTAAATCCTCTAGCCATTCTTGTAATTGATTGTGTTGACCTATTTGCATGGGTGGCAATAAGGCGCGTTTCATTTTCAAAGTATCCATAAATTGCTGGTCAACTCCAAGGATTTCGGCTGCTCTGATAGTGGTGCTGAAAATTTCAAATACCAATTGATTATCCATGGTTACTCCTGCATTTACGGCAATATCATCGTATTCCTTTGGCGCATTTTCTGGCGAGGTACTTGGCGTCACCACCAACCATTTAAATTTGGGATGCTCAATGAGAAAATCCACAAAAAATGTAGCTGCACCTTTGATGGTTGGATATATTTCTTCCAGAAATTTTTTGTCTCCTGTGTATAAATAATGCTCCCAAAGATGTTGACTCAACCATGCGCCACCTGTTGGCCAAACTCCCCATCTTGCCCCATCAATTGCTCCTGTTGCCCTCCATATGTCGGTGTTGTGATGTGCAACCCAACCACGGGCTCCATACATCGTTTTTGCAGTTTCTTGACCTGTTATTGCCAATTCCTTGACCATCTGCAAAAAAGGTTGGTGCAATTCGCTGAGGTTTGTCCTTTCTGCAGGCCAATAATTCATTTCCGCATTTATATTGATCGTGTATTTGCTATCCCATGGTGCATTCAATCTGTTGTTCCAGATACCTTGTAAGTTTGCTGGTTGTCCACCACTTTGGGATGAAGAAATCAATAAATATCTGCCAAATTGAAAGTAGAGTTCTACAAATTGTGGGTCATTATTATCATTGAATTTTTTGAGTCTTTCATCAGTAGGTGAAGTGAGGTCTTTGGCCACTCCCAGGTCAAGGTCAACTCTGTTGAAAAAGTTTTGATACGCCTTGATGTGTTTTTTCTTCAGTTTGTCAAAAGATATTTTACTCGCTTGTTCAAGTGCTTGTTTTGCCCTGAGTTTTTCATTGCCGCTTACATCCTTATAGCTATTGAAATTGGTCGCTATTGAAATATAAATGGTAGCCTCTGTTGCATCTTTTACCGTGATGGATGTGTCGTTGCGCTGTAAACTTCCTCCTTTGATGGCTATGTGACTGATGCCTTCAAAATTTACGACACTGGGCACACCTTCATGATCACTTGTTTTTCCATCAATGACCAATTCATTTTGTCCGTTGATGGTTGTTTTTTTATTCAAATGCGGGCTGGTGTATGAAGTAGTAAAGGATAATTTGCCTTTTTGGGAAGCTTTTAATTTGATCGCTATGACCCTTTCTGTAAATGATGCCAATGCTTCCCTGGTATATGTTACCCCATTTGAAACATATGAAGTAGTAGCAACTGCTGTTCTCAGATCTAACTCTCGGTGATAATTACTAAATTCTGTGTGGCCAGGAAAATCTATTTGCAAATTGGCCACTGGTTGAAACATCTGGCCATGAGATTTTTTGGTGATGATGACTTGATTGGCCATTTTATCAGCTTCCTTATATTTCCCGTCGAAAATAAGTTTCCGCAATTCGGGTAAAGCCTCCAATGCCAACGGGTTGTCATTTCTATTGGGTCCACCACTCCAAACTGTATGTTCATTTAGTTGAATGGTTTCTGTTGCTACATTCCCATAAATCATTGCACCCAACCTACCATTGCCAATTGGCAAAGCACTTTCCCATTGATTGAGTGATGGCGCTTTATACCATAACTTTAGATCTGACTGACTTTGTGCACTCATAGAAATAATCGAGCACAGGAAAATCAATAAAAATAAATGGGCGGTTTTCAACGGTAACTTTTTACTTAATCTGATCATGTGAACTTAGCTTATTTGAATTATTTGAATCATACCAATTAGGCTTATTTATGACTATTTGGTATCGTCTAACATTTGAATTTTTATCTATTCTTTCATTTTAATTATGGCTTTTATAACATCGGTATTTGCTTGTAGTAAATCTGGAAATTGATCTTTTACATCATCAAAATTCAACGTATTGGTAATGTATTTTTCAGGATCTATTAGTTGATTTTCTATACAACTTATGACAAAGTCAAAATCTGCCTTGGTAGCATTTCTACTACTCATCAATGTACTTTCTCTTTTGTGAAATTCTGGATGACTAAAAGTAATTTCACCACTCTGTAGGCCAATCAAAACATACCTGCCCCCATGCGCCAAATATTGGAAAGCTCCATTGATCGCCTTTTGATTGCCAGTTGCATCGATGACAACTGTTGGCATATCTCCATTGGTCATTATTTTTAATGTTTGATTGACGTCTTCTCTCAGTGGATTGATGGTATGGTTGAACCCAAGTATATCTACACAAAAATCTAGGCGCTTACTATTGACGTCCATCAATATCACATTTCCTCCAGCAATTCTGGCAAATTCTGCTGCGGCAATTCCAATAGGACCAGTACCGATGACTAAAACAAAATCATTAGCATTAACAGCTGCTCGTCGTACGCCATGTGCTCCAATGGCTAATGGCTCAACCAAAGACAAAGCTTCCAAACTCAAACCTTTACCTTTGATTAATGAGGTTTCAGGTACACAAAGATATTCCACCATTCCACCGTCCTGGTGCACACCACTTACCCGCATTTCTACGCAACAATTTGTTTTTCCAGACCTGCAAGCAACACACTTACCACAATGAAAATAAGGAATAAATGTCACCATATCTCCAACAGAAAAATCATCTGTTCCTTGATATTCAACCAAAGTACCCGACAATTCGTGTCCCAAAATTCTTGGATATTGAAAATAAGGTTGGGTTCCTTCAAAGGCATGCAAATCAGTGCCGCAAATTCCAATCCTTTTTATTTGAATAATTGCTTGGCCTTCTTGTATTGTTGGTTTATCTAGTGTTATATAATTGAAACTTCCCGGTTTTTCGCAAACTATACCATTCACTTTATGATTCTATTTAATTTATTTTTTAATATAATGCTTCATGACTTTTTTCTCAAATTTTCAATCCATGGATGCAACATGAATATTTTTTTCAAAATCAATTTGAATCAAACCTTTTTCATAAAGTTCCTTCCAAAATGATGGAGAGATTTTTTTCTCCGTCATAGCAATATTTTGTTTTACTCTTTTGGGATCTGTTGTATTGAGTGCAATGCTTCCTACTCCTGGAATTTGTAATGCAAACTGCACACAGGCCTCAGCTGGCGTGACTTCGTATTGTTTGCAAATCAGGTAAAATTTTTCCCTCCAATCATAGAGGTGTCTGGTTGCAGGATCATGTGGGTCGAGCAATTTGTAATCAAAATAATCACTACCAACTAAAAATCCTGAATGAAAAACTGCTGAATTAATCACCCAAACACCGCGTTGCGAAAATTCATAGATTAAATTTAATAATTCCTGCGGATGACTTTTGATGGTCATGCTATTGGCAATCATTACCCAATCTAAAATTACATCGTGAGATAATTCCTGGATAACTCTCCAGTCTTTTGCGCCAATACCAATTGCACTTACAATGCCCTCCTTTTTTAAATCATATAAGGCTCTATATGCTTCCAAGATATCATTGTATAATGACAAATAATGATCGCGACTCTCAGCCATTGCAAGATATTCGTCTGGGTCATGAACAGAAACCATTTGTGGAATATATCCGCCTAATAACTTATTACCTTGGTCAAAACATTCAATCACTCCTTTATAACTGATCGTTTGCTTTGCATCATTTTTGAGATTTTTCCAAACTCCTGGCTCAAAAGTTGGTTCTGTGCCTTTCAATTCTGTTCTCAGCCAACCTAGTTTATTACTTATCTGTACTTCACTTTTCTGGATATTTAATTGATTCAAACATTTTCCTAAAACCTCTAAAGCTAAACCTGCTCCATACTTTCCAGCAGAATCAAACATCACCAAACCGTTTGATTCTTCAAAACAATTTTTCACCAATTCAAACTTCTGTTCTTCAGGTATTTCTGTATACAAATTACCCAAACTACTGGTCCCAAAAATTATTTTTGGAAACAAGCTACCTTTCATACTTCAACTTTTTACTTTAACTCTAAAAACATCGGATACAGATGCACCCTAAAGATGTGAATAAAATCTCATCCTTAATAATTCCCAAAGATGAAAAGAAAATATTGAAGCAGGTATCATTTTTTTCATAAGATACCTGCCCTCAATACTTGTTAAAATAGCTACTTTTGTTATTAATAACCTTGAGTTTGTTCCAACTCAGGGTTTCTTAATATTTCATTTGTTTCTATGGGAAGTAAATTAAACTTAGGATCAAATTGTCCTCTGTCCAATAGTTGATTTAAAACGTAGTTTTTCTTTCCTGCAGCGTCTTTGATGATGTCCATGCCATAGATGATTCCAGACTCAGCAACGTCAGATATTTTCCATCTTCTCACGTCCCAATATCTGTGTTCTTCAAAAGCTAGTTCAATTCTTCTTTCGTTGTACAATCTGCGTCTGAGTTCAGCGCCTGTTACACTGGCTGGAATGGCTGGCATACCCACTCTGGCTCTTACTTTTGAGAGGTATTCTCTGCATGTCGCCTCGTCGCCCAGCTCAAATTTCGCCTCTGCGTAATTTAAGTAAATCTCTCCCAATCTGAATATGATCCAAGGATTGGTATAGGGTTGTTGCCAACTCAAAGGAATGTTTGATTCTGGCATGAATTTCTTCAAAACATAATTTGATCTTGGATTATCACCACTTTGTTTGTAAGAATCAAATCCCCATTTTGAGCCATCTGGTGAAACCCACATTTCAAAAATATCACCTCTATATTCAGATCCATCATGAATAATGGTTGCTTCAAATCTAGGATCTCTGTTTGCATATGGATTTTGTGGGTCATAACCTGAAGCAGGATTTACTGTCTTCACACCTCCTGGATAAATAAATGGAGGTTCACCATTTGTCATATCGTAGTCATCAACCAGGTTTTGCGTAGGTCCGTTACTTGCCCACCAACCACCGTATGCTCCGTACCTTCTATTGAGGTTGTGCATTGGGGCTTGGTGTGAATTGGTAGCTGAAAAACTACGGACAAAAATCATTTCATTATTTGGAGCACCACTTGGTTGATTAAATACTTGCGAATAATTTGGCTCTAAAATATAATCGCTTTTCATCACTTGCTCTGCATATGTTGCTGCTTTTTGCCATCTGTTTTTGTCATTGGCAGTGTTGAAAAGCGGAGAAGCTGCATAAAGCGTCAACCGAGAAAGCAATGCATTGCACGCATCTTTTGTCGCCCTACCAAAATTACTATCTGTTGATGCATACTTGGTTGCCAAATCAGGAATGGCAGCTAATAATTCAGTTTCTATAAATGTAGCAACTTCATCAAATGAACTTCTTTTGAATGAAACTTCCTCTCCCAAATCATAAACTTCGGTCACAATTGGTGCACCTCCAAAACGCTCAATGAGATTGAAATAAATGAAAGCTCGTAGAAATTTTGCCTCAGCAACCAATCGAGCTTTGTTCTGGATAGCTATTGCATCTCCTTCCATCTTCTCTAGAAAAACGTTGATTTTACGAATGGCTTGGAAAGCAGTACCCCAATAATAAATATTTCCTCCACCAGTCCAGTGGTTGGTAGCTGCACTGGTAATGTTATCAGGATTCATTGTGCGACGTGCGACGTTACCCAAATCCCAAGCAATTGAACAGTAAGCCTCATCAGTGGCCTTTGACTGCATGTGGATTTTAAATCCGTGTTCTATACTATTTTGATACAATGCATTGTGATAGGCTTTGATCAAATTTTCATCCGACCAAACCGCATCCTCTGCTATTCTATCTTTTGGTGGAATATCCAGAATGTCATCATTACAAGCGGATATAAAAGCCAATAATGTAAATAAGAATAATATCTTTTTCATTGTTCTTTAATTTTAGAATTTAACATTTGCTCCAATATTGAGCACTCTTTGTTGTGGATAATATAAAAATCCACCATTCATTTCTGGGTCTGCCCACTTGATTTCTTTGGCCCAAGTCAACAAGTTTGACCCACTTAAATAAATTCGAGTTTGGCTCAATCCAGCCTTTCCAGAAAGACTCGCTGGTAATGAATAGCCAATTTCCATGTTTTTCAACCTTGCAAATGTGGCGTCAAACAACCACATCGTATTGTTGCTTGGTGCATTGTCCGCAGCTCGTGGTAAACTACCATTTGGATTATCTACTGACCATCTATCTTCTGCTCTGTATACAGAAGCATTATCAAAGTTGGAGTTTCCAAGTGAAGCAAATCCTCCATCATAGTTATAAGCATTGGTTTGCCCCTGGAAGAACATGTTGAGATCAAAGCTTTTATAGCTCAAATCAAAGTTTAATCCAAAAACTATTTCTGGAATTGCAGTATAATTGAATCTAAACTGATCTGCTGCATTGATCATGCCATCACCATTTAAATCCACAATTTTGGTATCACCCAATTGTGCATTGGCCAATCGAGGAGAGCTTTCCAATTCTTCTTGAGTATTGAAAATTCCATCGGCTTGGTAAAATAAGCCAGCACCAACAGGGCGACCTGTCTGATTTTTGACCTCTTCGTCTTGTGGAACTTCATCCATGAAGATGATTTTACTTCTGGCAAATGAAGTACTTCCACCGATTCTATATCTAAATTCACCTACTGTGCGATTGTGTGACAATTCCAATTCAAATCCATGGCTCTTTACTTCACCAATGTTTTCATCTGGTATTGATGAGAATCCTAAAACATTACTGATAGATACATTTTTCTTGGCAAGAATATTGGATCTGTTTTGATTCCAAAGCGTAAAATTCACGCCCAATAATCCTTTTAACATCGTAGCCTCTACACCCAAATCCAATTTTTCACTTACTTCCCATGTAATGTTGGGGTTTGGCAATGTATTTGGGAAAATACCCGGAACATCACCACTGCCAAATACATAATTTTGACCAAAAGAAAAAGATTGCAGATACTGATATGGAGCAACTCTATCATTTCCAATTTGTCCAAAAGATCCTCTCAATTTCAAGAAGTCGACAAAATCAACGTCTTGCATAAATGATTCCTCAGAAACCAACCATCCTGCTGACATGGCTGGGAAAAATCCGTACCTCTTTTCGTTGGGAAATATTTGGGAACCATCATATCTAAATAAAACTTCAGCCAAATATCTACCCTTGAAACTGTAGTTAAATCGACCAAAATAATTGTTATAGGCACTTGCAGATGTGGATCCACCATTGTTTTTGTCCTCTGGTGCCGTGCTACCTACGTTGATCTGATCAATAGCAGAACTGACAAAGTTTCTTCTATAAGCTTGTGCCCATATGTTGTCATTTTGTTGACGTTCTACTCCAAGCATTGCGCCAATATTGTGGTTGTCTCCTATGAGTTTATTGTAGTTGATTCGAGCATTTGCAAGTCTAGTGGTCCACCTGTTGTATGTATCCCACAATTCTGTTGTTGACGAACCAGTACCTTGTTTTCTGTCGTAATTTTGCGTATTGACATTGTATTCATTATAGAAATATGGCTTTACAAATCTTTTTTCAAATCTGTTATTCAAGTCATAATTGTAACTTCCAGTTATTTTCAAACCTTCTACACCAGGAATTTGGTAAGTCGCAGTAAGCGTAGAATATATAGGACTGTCACTATTGGAGGTAAGGCCTCTTTGATCTACCAATAATGGATTCTCACCCAATCTTCCTGGAGCTATCAATCCATTTGGATATCTGGCCACCAACGTTGGATTCGCAAGGATGATGTTTGTAAAATCCGTTGTATTGTTATTGACAGCCGAATTGGTAGTTTTATTCAATATTGCTGAAATATTGGCTCCTATTGTCAGGTGTTTACTGACATTTATATCCGTTGTCAATCGGAAGTTGTACTGGTTATAATCAACTGGTGTATTTCTAAAGTTTCCATCTTGATTCATGTACCCAAATGATAAGAAATACTTTGCAGCTTGGGTACCTCCAGCAACTGACATGTTGATTCTTTGTTGCACAGAATGAGGTCTTAGCATTTCATCTACCCAATCAGTATTTGGATAGAGTACAGGATCTGATCCGTCTGCATATTTTCTTATTGCATCTGCTGAATAAAAAGGAGTAAAAGTAGCTGGCCGACCTGCTCTATACCATTCAGCTTCATTGAATACTTGTGCGTAGGTTGCGGCATCCATAACATCGACAATCTTGGTAGGAGCAGAAAAAGATTGATTCATTGAAACATTAAATTCTGGTTTTCCCAATGCACCCTTTTTGGTAGTTATCAAGATTACACCATTAGCCGCCCTTGCTCCATAAATGGCAGCACTTGCGTCTTTCAAAACGGAGATACTTTCTATATCACTTGGGTTGAGTCGCCCCATAAAACTTCTTGGAACACCATCAATAATGATCAACGGTGATGCAGGATTGATTCCATCTCCAGTATTACTGTCAAATGTGCCACTACCTCTGATCAAAAGATTGGGATCATCAGCACCAGGTTGACCAGAGCGCTGATTGACAATCAAACCTGGTAGACGTCCTGCCAGTGAACTGGTAACATTGGCAGTAGGGCTCTTGACCAATTCTACACCTTTGACACTCGATACAGAACCAGTAAGAGTTTCCTTCCTTTGTTCTCCGTAACCTATTACAACTACTTCGTCAAGTGCAGCAACATCAGCTGCCAAGACAATGTCAATATTTGTCTGTGACCCAACATTTATTTCTTGAGTCATAAAACCAATAAAGCTGAATACCAAAGTGGAATTTTGTGGCACTCCATCCACTTCATAGAATCCATCAACGTCTGTGATGGTACCTATGGTTGATCCTTTTACAATAACATTGACTCCGATTACTGGAGGACTACCCTCTTCATCAGATACAATTTTTCCAGAAATTTTTAAATTCTGGGCATTTAATCCCACTGAGTATAGGATTAAGCAGATAAACCACAAACTGTGCCTTACAATCCACGGCCTACCATAATGTGATGTGGTAAACTTTTTTAGCATGCTTCAACGATTAAAAATTAAAATAATTTTCAAATATATAGTAAAGTATGTAATCGATTAACTATTATTTACACATAAATATTATTGTAAATCATTATACATTGTATTACAACATTTTAAATGTCATAAGTAAATAGTTAATCGATTGTATAAAGTTTCATAAATTGTTTTTGTTGCTTCAAGGATAGCACACTTAATTTTGAAAATTTTGACCTTATTTTATAAATTTTGTCATTTAAGTTTTTGTTGATCACAGTGATTTTGAATTATAAAGGCCATCGGGTTTTGTACTTTTTAGATACTTTTACAACCTATTTGCAGAAATCCAAAATATTTCTAAGTGCAAAACTTTTTAAATACTATTGGCTAAAATTGTGAATATCAGTAGCTTTATGGCGCTGTACCTATACTTCGTTTATTTATGTATAGTTTTTGAGAAGACAAACAATTAATTCGTATTTTTAAATGCAAAAAAAACGTGTGACCATATATGACATTGCTAGAGCGCTCAATGTCTCAGCTTCATATATCTCACGTGCACTGAATGATCATTCTACAATCAGTGAAAAAGCGAAAGAAAAAATTAAGAAAAAAGCGGCTGAATTAAATTATAAGCATAATTCTCTGGCTGCGAACTTGAGGCAAGGAGGTTCCAAACTTCTTGGTGTGATTGTACCCTTGATCAATCAAAGATTCTTCTCTGATACCATCTCAGGAATCGAAGAAATTTGTTCTGATAAAAACTACAGTTTATTGATTTGTCAATCACATGAAAACTTTTCAAAAGAGGTTCACGCAGTAGACACATTGATCAAACAAAATGTGGAGGGCATTCTCATTTCTGTATCCTCAGAAACAAACTCTTCAGATCACCTTCAAAACGTTTTAAGTCACGATATCGAATTAATCCAATTTGACAGATGTTTGGACGAGCTAGAAAGCATTAAGGTGGAAAATAACAACTTAGAAATAAGCTATAAAGTCACCAAAAACATCATAGAAAGTGGATATGATAAAATTGCATTTTTGGGGGGCCCAAACCACCTCTCTACTTTCAAAAATAGAAAGGACGGTTTTTTAAAAGCAATCAAAGAATTCAATTTGCCCATCCCTTTCAATTTTATTCAGGAAGATCTTTTGTTACCTGAAAATAGCTATAAAGTGGCGCGCGAACTTTTGCTTTTGAAAGATCCACCAAATGCCTTTCTCACGGTTTCTGACCATCAATCTCTTGCCATTCTAAGGCTCGCAAATGAACTCCAAATTGATGTTCCAAATGATTTGGCAATTTTTGGTTTTGCCAATGAGGATTTTACAACAATCACCAATCCTTTTTTATCTTCTGTCGATCAAAAAAGTAAGGAACTTGGAAGACAAGCTGCCTTGGCTTTCTTTGCTAAAACAAATATTGAACGGGCCAAAGGTGAAAAGATTGAACCTATTATTGTTGAAAGCGAAATCATTGTAAGACAGAGTTCTACAAAATTATTGGTTTAAACTCACAGTATTGCCGGCCTTGAATTTTTGAATAGAAGAAGTATTTTGTTTTGCAAAATATAAAATTTAATTTGCGAGATAAATATCGTTATGGGCAACACTAAACATACCACCTATCCAACTTCTGGTCTCATCTTTACTTTTGTATTTATATGGCTTTTCTTGTCTTCAACCATACAAATTACCGCACAAAACAGCGGATCAAAAGTTAATAAACAAAAAAGAATTACACTAATCAGCAATGAAGTAGACAGAAAAGTAGACGTGCTGATTGATGGCAGATTATTTACCTCCTACATATATCCTTCAACTATTAAAAAACCTGTTCTATATCCTTTGATTTCGCCAAGTGGCACCAAAATTACTAGAAAATTTCCTTTAGAACCTTCAGTAGGCGAACGCGTCGATCATCCTCACCACGTTGGATTATGGTTTAATTATGGTGACGTCAATGGTTATGATTTTTGGAATAATTCCGATGCCATTCCAGTAGATAAAAGAGATGGCTATGGCACAATATATCATCGAGCCATAAACAACATGGAGAACGGTGATGATGAGGCAAAGTTGTCAGTAACAATGGAATGGGTTTCTGCCAAAGGCGATGTATTATTGGAAGAACAAACTACTTTTGTATTTAGAGGCAAAGGCAACGAATATTCGATAGATCGCATCACCAAATTGACTGCAAAAAATGGTGATGTAAGCTTGATAGACAACAAAGAAGGTGTATTGGGCATCAGGCTCATCCGCGAATTAGAACACCCAAGCGATAAGCCAGATATTTTCACTGATGCAAATGGCATTGCCACCAAGGTTGCTGTATTAAATAATGATGGGGTATATGGAAAGTACACCAATGCCGAAGGAATACAAGGCGACGATTGCTGGGGCAAACGTTCCAATTGGGTAAATTTATCATCTCATGTTGGCAATGAAATTATCAATTTAGCCATCCTGGATCATCCAAAAAATGTAGGTGCACCAACTTACTGGCACACTAGAGGATATGGTTTATTTGCCGTCAATCCACTTGGTCAATCCGCTTTGAGCAATGGCAAAGATGTGCTCAACTTTGGGTTGAAAAAAGGTGAGAGCACCACCTTCAGACATCGCATAATTATTGCCAATGAGGATTTGGGGAAAAAGCAAATGGATGCCAGGTTCGATGCTTTTTCTAAGCAATAAGAGGCGATTGAGTTCATAAAGTTGAAAGTAAAAAGTTCATAAAGTTATTAATGCTAGTGGCTCAATGGGCTTCCGCCAGTTCAACTGTGACAATGCTCTGAAAAGGTGTATGAAGGGCGAATTGGCTTCCGCCTGTTCAACTGTAGCAATGCTGAGAGAAGGTGTATGAAGGGCGAATTGGCTTCAGCCTGTTCAACTGCGACAATGTTGAGAGCAGGTGTATGAAGGGCGAATTGGCTTTAGTCTGTTCAACTGTGACAATGTTATTGAAAGACAAAAACTAATTTCAACAATTATTTTACTACCATAATTTTTATGAAAGATTGTAAATCATCTGTACTTCTTTGTAACAAATACATACCTGTTCCAATGTTTTGAGTATTAATAATTGCGTTATTAGTATTTGTCACTGTTGAGTATATCATTTTCCCTGTGGCAGCTTCTATGACAGATATTTTTGATTTCTTATTTGTTGCTTCCTTACCTAAATCAATATAAATATTTGAGCCGGCAACTACCGGGTTTGGAAATGCATTCATTTCATTATCAAGTCCGGTTTGATTTACATTTGTTTGTAAATCTGTCAATTTTATCAAACTTGCATTTTTCCCATCGGCTAAAAATCTGCCACCAATGTACATTTCATTGTCTTTGTTTACTGTAGCACAAGAAATAGCCTCTACATTTGACAATCCAATTGGAAATTCCTTAATATAGTTTCCAAAGCTGTCTATTAATGCAGTGTTTGATACTTGGAATCCATTGTAGGTATCAAAAATTCCGGTAAGTAGATATCTGTTTGGGTAAATCTCCAGGATATTGGAAACATTGGAATTTAAGGAGGTGTGTGAAATAGTCCCAGTGAAATTATTGTCTTTACTCCCGTCCGGATTAAGTTTGGTAATAAAAGCCTGTGTGGTAAAGTTTATAGAATTTTGAATAAATCCTGCAACTAGAACCCCATCATTTATTGAAATTGCACTTTTAGCCCAATAGTCTGTAGGTAGGCTCGGATTGAATGTTGTATTCCTGCTACCATCAGCATTTACTTTTACAACACATGAGGTGTCATATCCCTCATAGCCAATTTGATACCCGTAAAGCAAAAGCTTATTATCTTTTTCTAATTGATATCCATTGAACCTGTAAATTGATGTAAAATATCCATTGTTTAAGTTCAACGGTTTTTCACCAAAGTGATCATATATTACCAGATTTTGACCACCTTTTCCGTTGATATTGTAAGCCGTACTTTCTCCTGCGTAAATTTTATCTTCGCTTACCTCCAGATTTATGATGGCTCCTTGCCCATTCGCAAAGTAAGGAAACGCTACATTTCGAATCAATTTGCCTTCTTTAGTCAAAATAGCCAAGCCATTAATTTTAGTGAAATCTCCAGTTGAGATGTAAGTAGCTGCTACAACCAGCAAACCATTTGGCAAAGTTTTCACACTATAAGGAGTAATTTCTTTCGTAATGTCTGGAGCAAAAGTTTTGTCCAAACTTCCATCGGCATTCAACCTGATCAGTTTAGGAGTAAATTCCCCACCCACAATTGTAAAATCACCCGCAACTACTAATTTTCCATCCTGTTGTGCGGTTATTCCGTACACTGATCCAGGAGTCAAAAGTTTTGCCTCAAAAGTAGTGTCCACATTGAGTAAATCTTGGTAGTTTAATCTGACAATTCCTAAAGCTTTGGTTCCTAATGCAAAACTTACATCACCCACACTGATGATAGAAGTATCGCTGTCTTCACTTGGATTTAGAATCGGCGTGGTGAAAACATTAGTTCCCACTTGCAAAATATAAGGTTCGTTTTCAACATTGATTTCATAAACATTTCTGCCCGTAGCTAAAACTCCATCCTCACCCAGTTTGGTTATATAATACACTTGATCCAAAAAAGAAAAAGGAGGGTTCACTGCAAGCTGATTTACAAAAACAAGTTGACCCGTGGAGTCAAAAACATTGATGGTGTTGAAATCAGTTAATAAAACAACCAGCTGTTGTTTGGATGCTACAATTCCTTTTCCATAAGCCTGACTTCCCCCTGTCACAGTCATTAAGATAGGGTTATAAGATTCAATTCGATTACCCAAAGTATCCAAAGCAATCACATTTCTCGATTCTCCATTCACAAGGAAACTGCCACCAACAATGATTTTATTTTCATTCAACACCGTCAACTCAGTTTGCTCTTGGGATATGAAGGGTGTAAAATCTGCATGGATACTTCCATTCTCGTTGAGCAATAAGGTACGATATTGAGTGTTGTTGAGACTGTCAAGTGTTCGCTCAATAATGGCTATCTTTCTATCTGGTAATAAGTCAAAATGGATTACTTGAGCATTGTTGGACGTATATTTTTCAAAGGATTGGTCAATGTCACCATTTTCTTTTAGCCTCAAGATTCCTGCCAAATATTGGCCCTGGTGTGAATAAATGTTCCCAGAAATTAAAATATTTCCTAAGCCATCATCTTTAATTTTACTTATTGTCCTACCAATTGTTGGATCAATCTGGAAAGTGCTGTCCAAACTGCCATCTTGATTAAATCGGATCAACCCCGATAAAACCTTGCCTGCAACGATGCTATTGGCGTTTAAATCAACTATATATTTTTGCCCTGATACCTTTGTTACTAAAGAAGCTCTACCCTCTTTAAAGACACCTGCATTAAAATCATTGTCTATGTTTTGAGCAAATAAAGTGTGGGTAATAAAGCAAATGATCAATAATGGAAAATTCTTCATGGCTCATCATTTATTGTTTGTCATTAAAATTTGAAATAGTATTTACATTTCAAAATCAAAAATAAAACATATTGAGCATACAATGTTTAAATATTATTGGCCTAACATCTTTGCATTAAAAACTTTAACACAATTTAAGAAATACCATTCTTTAGCATAGTTGAATCTTTCAAAGCAGTATAAAAGTCAAATTCCTGTTAAGAATTAACTGTTTGGGTGTGTATTTGATATATTTGTTTTGCTTATTGTATTGGTAACTTATAAGGTGAATCAATGCGGGTTGGATATTCAAGACAATTATAATTTACTGAATGAATGCAGTTATTTTGTTGCCTAATAATTTCCACCAAATCACCTTATTTGGTATTATTTTATTTTTTTGAAAAGATCAAATCGTTTTTTTATGAGAATTATTTCGGCATTGTTGGTCATTCTTTGTTTACAAGCCCAAGCTCAAATCAGTCTTCCAAAGTTGGTCAGTAACGGGGCTGTTTTGCAAAGAGACGAACCTATTAATTTATGGGGCTACGCATCTCCAAAGGAAAAAATAACCATTCAAATAAACAAAGAAAAATACAAAACCAAGGCTGATGAAAAGGGACATTGGGAGGTAAAAATACCCGCTCATCCTGCGGGAGGTCCTCACACCATCATACTCAAAGGCAAGAATGAAATCAAGATAGAAGACGTACTTTTTGGTGATGTTTGGTTGGGCTCAGGACAATCCAATATGGTGGTAAACATGGAGCGGGTAAAAGAAAAATATCCTGATGATATTGCCTCAGCAAACTATCCACAAATTAGAAATTTCTTTATCAAAACCATGACCGACCTGACAGGGCCTCAAAAAGATTTTCCAGATGGGCAGTGGGTGGTAGTTTCTCCCCAGAATGTTCTTACTATGGGCGCTGTTACTTACTTTTTTGCAAGGGAACTACATACCAGATACAACGTTCCAATTGGTATCATCAATTCTAGCGTTGGCGGTACACCCATAGAAGCTTGGATCAGTGAAAAAGGCTTTAAGGATTTTGATAAAATTTTGAAAACCATCGAGACAAACAAAGACACTGCCGCTATCAGCCAAAGACTTGCTGCATTCAGAAACAGAACTGGCGGTGGAGGACAGCAAAGACAACCAAAGGACTTAGGAACGTCAGAAAATCCAAAATGGTACGAAACAAGTTACAAACCCAAAGCATGGGCAGACATCAATATCCCCGGCTTTTGGGAAGATCAAGGTCTAAATAACTTGGATGGCGTTGTTTGGTTCAGAAGAGAAATTGAAGTCCCCAAAGAAATGTGTGATATGGATGTAAAATTATTTATGGGTCGCATTGTAGATTCAGATCACGTATACGTAAATGGCACTCAAGTAGGAAATATCACTTATCAATATCCACCTCGCAGGTATATCATTCCAAAAGGCGTTATGAAGCCTGGTAAAAACATTATAGTCATAAGGGTGCAAAACAATGGAGGTAAAGGCGGGTTTGTACCTGATAAACCTTACTACATGACTGCCAATGGAATGGAAATAGATTTAAAAGGAACTTGGCAATATAAAGTAGGAGAAGTTTTCGTTCCCACACCATTTGGTGGAGGAGGCGGCGGCGGAGGATTTACTGCCCAAAACCAGCCAACAGCTTTATTCAATGCCATGTCTGCACCTATAGTTGCTCAAACCTCCATCAAGGGTATGTTATGGTATCAAGGAGAATCAAATACGGGTAATCCTATCATTTACAAAGATTACATGGAAGCCTTGGTCAACGATTACCGTCGCATGTTTAACAAACCAAATCTGCCAGTTATTGGAGTCCAGTTGGCCAATTTTATGGAGCAGGATTTTGTACCGGTAGAAAGCAATTGGGCTGCCCTGCAACATTCCCAATTTTTAGCAACCAAGATGCCCGGAACTGCATTGGCTGTAATCTCTGATGCAGGCGAATGGAACGACATTCACCCACTCAACAAAAAAGCTGTGGGAGATCGTTTGGCTTTGGCAGCAAGAAAATTGGCTTATGGTGAAACCAATTTGACCATTTCTGGACCAAGGTTTTCGTCCTACACCATGGAAGGTAATAAAATGATCCTAAGTTTTGATGAAGTTGGCAAAGGCCTCAGAACCATTGATGGCGAACCTTTAAAATATTTTTCCATCGCTGGTGATGATCGAAAATTTGTTTGGGCCGATGCAAAAATTGTTGGAGATAAAATTGAAGTAAGTTCACCTGAGGTTTCAAAGCCACAATTTGTAAGATACGCTTGGGCAAATAATCCTGTAGGAGCAAATTTGACCAATGATACAGGCATTCCTGCTTCGGTTTTTGAGGCCGGAGTTGGCAACGAGAAAAAGTTGTGGCACGGCAAAAAAGCAACCGTTGTGCTTACCTATGATGATGCGCTCGACGTACATTTGGATAATGTTGTTCCGGCACTCAATCGATTGAGTTTTCTCGGAACCTTTTACATGACAGCATCAGCGCCTGCTAGTGAAAACAGAATAAATGACTGGAGGCGAGCAGCTCAAAGAGGGCACGAATTGGGAAATCATACTTTGTATCATCCTTGTGATGGAAGTAAACCAGGTCGATCTTGGCTCACTCCGTTAAACGATTTGAGTAAATATACAACCGAACAAATTGTGCGAGAAGTGAAAATGACCAATGCTTATTTGGAAAGTATTGATGGAAAAAAACAGCGCACTTTTGCCTATACCTGTGGCGATACAGAAACCGCTGAAGGCTCTTTCATCAATGCTATCAAAGACGAGTTTGTAGCACTTAGAGGGGTAAGGGGACAAAACAGTACGATCGACAATGTCAATTTGGAAAACGTAGATTGTTATTCCATTGATAATAGTAATGCCGATAAACTGCAATCCTGGGCAGAAAAGGCAATTGAAGATAATGCGCTGATGGTTGTATTATTCCATGGAGTTGGTGGCGGACATAGCATCAATACCGATCTAGACAAACACAATGCTTTTTTACAGTTTTTGAAAGATCACGAAGATGAAATTTGGGTTACCACAATGGTAGACGCTGCGCAAAACATCATTGATTATAAATCTGCTGTCAAAAAAGAAGGAAAGTAATCCATCGTTAAAATTCAATTTCTATTGATGTCAAAAGTTAAAATTAAAGTCATGAAAAACATATTTTTTTTACTCTTATTGATACTAGGTTTTTATCAGGTTAATGCTCAAAAATACCCAGCTCCTGTCACTTTCAACAATGAACAAGATCACCAAAACATGATGGATCAGCTGGGCATTAAAGTATTGAGGCCAGGCCCAAGTGGTAATGAATCGGCACCCAATGCAGCCAATTATAAGGAAGAACTCGCAAATCCTTGCCCACAACTTCCTGATTTACTCATGACTAAAAAGGGGAAGAAAATCAGTACGGCTGCAGATTGGTGGTCATTGAAAAGACCAGAAATTTTGGAGGGCGTAGAGCGTGAGTTATATGGAAAATTACCTGCTAAAATTCCAGCAGTTACCTGGACTGTAAAAATTGAAGACAAGGAGTTTGTGGGTCGTGTACCTGTGGTGGCTAAACAACTCATTGGCCATGTAGACAATAGTGAATATCCACTCATCAATGTAGACATCAATATGATGCTCGTGGTTCCTACGAATGTGAAAGGACCTGTTCCGGTATTGATGATGTTTGGCAGGCCTTCATTTCCGGCTCCAGCTCAACCAAGTCCAGAACACATGGAAATCATCAATCAATCATTTAAAGACATGATGATCAAAAATGACCCGAAAATGAAGGAAATTTTTGATCTATATCCAGCATATAATCCCATAACGAGGTTACCTGGACGGAATCCTTTTGCGCCAGCACCAGAAGGAGATTTACCACCAACAGAACAATTATTGGCTGCTGGTTGGGGATACGTAACCATTGATCCGTCCAGTATTCAAGCAGACAATCATGCCGGTATTACAAGAGGCATCATTGGTTTGGTCAACAAAGGCCAACCTAGGTCACCAGATGATTGGGGCGCATTGCGCGCTTGGGCATGGGGCGCTGCAAGAGGATTGGACTATTTAGAAACTGATCCTTTGGTCGATGCTAAAAAAGTTGGAATTGAAGGTGTATCCAGGTATGGAAAAGCAGCTTTGGTCACCTTGGCATTTGAAGAAAGATTCTCAGTTGGTTTAATAGGCTCTTCCGGAAAAGGAGGCACCACTCTGCATCGTAGAGTTTGGGGTGAAGCTGTAGAAAGCCTCACTGGCGGAGAAAATTACTGGATGTGTGGTAATTACATGCGTTTTGGTGCTGAAGAATCTTCTTTTGGCAAAAAAACAGGGTGTGATCTTACTGTAGATTCACATGATATGTTAGCACTTTGTGCTCCAAGATTGGCTTTTGTAAGTTATGGAATTCCAGAAAAAGGAGACGCTAAGTGGCTGGATCAAAAAGGTAGTTACATGGCAACCATTGCCGCTGGTTCCATTTATAAATTATTGGGTGCCAAAGATTTGGGAGTTTCAAACGATTATATGAAAGAAGAAATGCCACCCATGTTGACAGACATGCTCGATGGACAATTAGCCTGGAGGCAACATGACGGAGGTCACACCGATGCTCCCAACTTCAAACACTTCATCCCTTGGGCAAGTAAGAATTTGGGTTATAAAGTGACTAGGTAGGTGACAGTTATCAGTTGTCAGTTGTCAGTTGTCAGCTATCAGTGGTTAACTTTATAAAGTACAGGAGAAAAGCTTTTCGCCCCCTTAATTACAAACTTTAAAACTTTCCACTTTATAAACTTTCTACTATATGAACTCAGTTTTAAATGTTTATTTGTTTACTTCTTTATAAACGAATAGATGCAAGGTCTCTCTGCAAATTAAAATTGGCAACAAATGTACACACGTCGACATTTTTTAAAAGATAGCTCTCTCACGGCATTTGGGCTTGCTTTATCAAATGTTCTGTACGCTACAACTGCTGGTGAAAAGCATATTTTGCTTCGAAATGGTTGGCAGGTAGAAAACATTGGAGATATTGCACATACCCCAGGAATGTTGCAACTTATAAAGCAATACATTCCAAAAGCCAAGGTTACATTTTGGCCACATTACCATGTTTTACCTGCTGAAGAAGTAGACTTGTTAAAGCGCGATTTTCCTGATTTGAAAATTGTCGAAGGAAAGTTGGATGCTGCAGGGAATGTTCCAGAAGAAGTTGCCAAAGTGATGGATACAGCTGACTTTTTTCTACATGGTTCAGGACCTGCTACCATTGGATGGGCTGAGGCACTTGCATTTAAAAAGCGTACAGGAAAACCGTATGGAGTATATGGTGTAACTTATGGATTGTATGGCACTCCAGAAAATGAAATGTTGAATGAAGCTGCTTTCGTGTATTTCCGCGATACCATTTCATTAGAATTAGCCAAAAAATCAGGTATTCATGCCCCAATTATGGGATTTGCCCCCGATGCTGCATTTGCGTTTAAAGGGAAAAATGATAGAAAAGCAAAGGCTTTTTTAGAGGTAAATAATTTGACTAAAGGACAGTTCTTATGCTGTATTCCTAAACACAGGGCAACACCTGTTTGGCTACATCCCTTAAAAGGAAGACCTTTTGACAAAACAAGAAATGATCGCAATGAAGCCATGATGGAACACGATCATGGACCTTTGCGCCAGGCGATAATTGATGTGGTGCGCCAGACAAATCTTAAGGTCTTAATAGTTGCAGAAGATTTGACACAAACCGAATTGGGTAAAAAGGAAGTTTGGAATAAACTACCTGAAGATGTACAGCAAAAGACCGTTTGGAGATCTGAATTTTGGCTACCAGATGAAGCCTTAAGCATTTACCTTCAGTCGAGCGGTTTGTTTAGTTTGGAAATGCACAGCCCTATTATGTGCATTGGCAACGGTATTCCCGCTTTGGTGGCGCGCTGGCAGGAGCAAAGCAGCAAAGGAATTATGTGGCGAGATATTGGATTGGACGATTGGTTGTTCGACTTTGATAATGATGATGAATTGCAAAAGTTTGCTCCAAAAGTTTTGGAGATGGCAAAAAATCCGACAACATTTAGAAAAATGGCTCAAACTGCCCAAAAGAGGGTAACAGAATTTCAGAAAAATACCATGTCCATTTTGAAAAAATCTGTTTAAAGTAGGATCAAACAATTAGCATTAATTTTTATTTCTACCACAACCAGACCTTCAAATCAAGGGAGTGATCTGAAAATTTACGTTTGATTTGGGACATCCTACCTGTCGTTTGTTGTACAAATAATTTTCTAAAATGGCTAGAATTACATTTTTATCTAGGAATAAATGTAGTCTAAAACACTTTTATCCAGGAATTAATGGGGGAAATCACACTTTTATCCACATAAAGCAAAATTAATTTTTTCAATTCTTGATTTAAAATAAAAAAATGAAGGTGATTAAAAATTAAACTATTTTTGCCATTATTTGATTTTTACAAATAAATCATGGCCGATATTTCAATAAAAGAATTTTATAAAGATGTATTCAGCAAAGATTGTTGTTTGCTGGATAATATACTTAGTGAAGAAAATGGACAAGACATTGGCAACTTCAATGTTTTTGATATCGCAACAATGTTCCAGTCCTGCAAGTCACAACCCATGCCTTACAATCGTCGAACTTACTACAAAATCAGCTTGATCAAAGGTCGCAATAAAGTAGAATTTGCAGACAAAGAAATCGAAATCTCTGACTGCGCAGTGCTCTTTGCATCACCAAAAATTCCTTATCGGTACACTCCTCTAGACCAACTACAAACAGGACATTTTTGTGTATTTACCAAAGAATTCATGTCATTGCCAAAAACAGCATTACTACTCGACAATTTACCAATATTCAACCCAAACGGCGACTTTGTTTACGAAATCACCACTGAGCAATTTCTTGAGATAGAGCATATATTTCTCAAAATGCACAAAGAAATAAAGGCAGATTATACATTCAAATATGATCTGCTGCGCAACTATGTGATAGAACTCATCCATACGGGTCAAAAGCTCAAACCCATGTTTGCCCAAGCACAAAACCACAACGCTGCTGAGAGAATTTCTACGCTTTTTGTCGAATTGTTGGAAAGACAATTCCCCATTGAGTCACCCAATCAAGTATTACAATTAAAAACGGCAAAGGAATTTGCTGCCACACTCCATGTGCATGTCAACCACCTCAATAAAGTATTGAAAGATATGACAGGAAAGACCACTACCGAAATCATTAGTAGCCGCATCACCCAAGAAGCAAAAATTTTATTACAACAGACCAATTGGAACATTTCGGAAATCGCTTTCAGCCTTGGATTTGATGAAATAGCTCATTTCTCCAATTTCTTTAAAAAGCAAACCTTTCAATCTCCAATGGCATTTAGAGCATAATTATTTGATTTTTACAAATCATGGTTTGATAATTACAAACTACCCCATTCATTATTAGTCCACATTTGCACCATAAATCAAAAACAAATATTTATGGGTAATTCTAAAATAGCACTAGTTACTGGTGGTAGCAGAGGTCTTGGGAAAGACATGGCCATTCAATTGGCAAAAAAATCATTTGATGTGGTAATTACTTATCACAGTAAAAAAGACGAAGCACTCAAAGTAGTCACAGAAATCGAAAACCTGGGTCAAAAGGCCCTCGCCATTCAATTGGATGTGGCAAACACTGCCTCTTTTGACACATTTATTCAAACACTTTCTGATCAATTGTCAGAAAAATTTCAAACTGACCAGATCAATTCCCTTGTCAACAATGCCGGTGTTGGTGTTTATGCACCTGTAGCCAGTACGACAGAAGATCAATTTGACACTATGGTCAACATTCACCTCAAGGCACCTTTCTTCCTCAGTCAAAAACTACTTCCTTTGATTGCAGATGGAGGTAGCATTGTCAACATTTCTTCAGGGTTGACAAGGTTTAGTTACAATGGTTACGCTTCTTACGCCATTATGAAAGCCGCTGTAGAATCTTTTAGCAGATATTTAGCTTTGGAATTGGGTGCTCGAAAAATAAGGGTCAATACCGTTGCTCCCGGAGCCATTGAAACAGATTTTGGAGGTGGAGCTGTAAGGGACAACAAAGACCTCAATCAAATGATTGCTGGACAAACAGCCTTGGGAAGGGTTGGTTTACCTGATGACATCGGTGGTGTGGTTGCCTTTTTGTGTAGTGAAGATGCCAAATGGGTCAATGCACAGAGAATCGAGGTAGCTGGCGGAGTTCATATCTAATTTGAATGGTCAGTTTTCAGTGATCAGCTTTCAGTTTTCAGTTTTGCTGAATGCTGAGAGCTGAATGCTGAAATGAATTCGTGGGTATAAGTTCTCAGCTATCAGTTTGTATGTGATAGCCTTGCTCATCCACGCTTTAAATACGTCGTACCTACGGCACGATGTATGCTTTCCTTTTTTTTGATGTCCCAATAGTTTGTCCCTAGCGGGACGTTGCGTTATCGTTTCCATATTTTCTGAATCTGAGCACTGAGAGCTGAAATCATTTCGTGGCTCTCAGTGCTCAGTTGTCAAAGATAAAAGATCAGAGACGAAAGATGAGAGATGAAAGATGAGAGGCGAATGGTGAGAGGTTGAAATTTAGATGTTACCAAGGTTAAAAAATGAAAGAAATCCGTGAATTCGGGCCAAACGGTGGTCTGATGTCTGCGATCACTTTTCACTTTACAAACTTTTCACTTTATAAACTTTCTACTTTATGATCTATATACTTTATACAGTACGGGCGAAAGCGTTTCGCCCCTTCTATTCCTTTAATTTAAAAACTTTCCATTTTACCTGTACAGACGCAAGGCCTTGCGCTACGGGCGGAAGCAATCCGCCCCTTCAATTACAGACGCAAGGCCTTGACTCTCTCCATATTTATAAACTCCACTTTATGGTGTACGGGCGGAAGCGTTCCGCCCCTTCAATTACAGACGCAAGGCCTTGCGCCTCTACATGTTTTCAAACTTTATACTTTATGAACTTTAAACTACAGTAATGTTGTAGGACATACATATTCCGTACGAGGAACGTCTGTTTGTGCAATTGCTTTAAAACCTCCAATCACATCTACAAAATTGTCCCAACCTCTTTGTTTGAGAATAGACGCTGCAATCATCGTTCTATATCCACTTCCACAATAAATGATAAAAGGTTGATCCTTTGGAATTTCCGATAAATGTTGGTTGATCTCATTGAGTGGAATATTGATGGCAGTGGTGATATGCTCAGAATCAAACTCACTTTTTTTCCGCACATCAAATACCATCTTTTGGTCGAATTGTTGAGCAAATGTTTCTGCATTTATTCTCTCTACCGTTTCATAAGGTTTTCCTGCGTTTTTCCAGCTTTCAAAACCACCACCAAGGTGACCAATGCTATTGTCATAACCAACTCTCGCCAATCGTGTAATGCTTTCTTCTTCTTTTCCAGCTTCAGTAACCAATAATATTTCTTGATTGATATCTGGAATCATTTCACCAACCCACATAGCAAAATTGCTATCTAAGCCAATATTGATGCTATTGGGAATAAACCCTTCCGCAAATTGAGAGGCACTTCTGGTATCCAATACCAAAGCCTGGGTTTCATTAGCCACTAGTTCAAATTCCTGCACATTGAATGTCTTTTTACCTCTGTCCAAAACCTCATCGATGCTTTCATAACCTTTGATATTCATGACCACATTTTTAGGGAAATATGCAGGGGGAGCGACTAGACCTGTCAATACCTCCTTGATAAATTCAGGTTTAGTCATATCTGGACGCAACGCATAATTTGTCGCCTTTTGATTCCCTAAAGTATCGGTTGTTTCCTTACTCATATTTTTGCCACAAGCACTACCCGCACCGTGATTAGGATACACGATCAAATCGTCTGAAAGGGGCATTATCTTGTTGCGAAGAGAATCAAACAAATGGCCCGCCAACTTCTCTTCTGTTAAGTTTGCAATGACATGTTGTGCCAAGTCTGGTCTTCCAACATCACCAATAAATAAAGTATCACCTGTGATCAGACCATGTTCTTTTCCTTCCTCATCTATCAACAAATAAGTAGTACTCTCCATTGTATGACCAGGAGTGTGAATGATTTTCACTTTGCAATCTCCCACTTCAAAAACTTGATCGTCTTCAGCAACTATGGCATCAAAACCAGGTTTTGCGGTTGGACCATATACTATTTCAGCGCCCGTCTTTTTTGCCAAATCAATGTGACCACTCACAAAATCAGCATGAAAATGGGTTTCAAAAACATACTTTATTTTCGCTTTGTTTTTATTTGCGCGATCAATATATGGTTGCACTTCCCTCAGTGGGTCAAATATAGCAGCTTCTCCATTGCTCTCTACGTAATATGCTGCATGCGCCAAACATCCGGTATAAATTTGTTCTACTTTCATCTGTAATAATTATTTTAAACAAATGTATCCGTATGTGGATTGGCCATTCGTAACCAATGTTACAGAAACGGTTTTTATTTGGGATGACTTTGGTCATGGGACAGGGTCCGGCTGTCAGCTATCAGTTTTCAGCGGTCAGTTTATTTAACTCGAGCTACGAGCCACGAGCACGAGCTTTTGTTTATTTGTTTATTCGTTTATTCGTTTAGTTCTGGCGATTCAGGAATACAGCAGTTCAGCAAATTACATTTCGCTCGTTTTATTCCTATAAAGAATCAAGGCTTTGCGTCTCTCTAGAAATATAAACTTTATGAACTTTATAATGTACAAAGTACGGGCGAAAGCTTTTCGCCTCTTCTATTCCGTTATAGACGCAAGGCATACGTTTCTCCATAATATAAAATACCTGAACTTTCAAACTTTATGAACTTTCTACTTTATGAACTCAAACAAACTTTCAAAAATAATTCTGGCCGCAAATTTGCCGCCCTCTAATGAAGGATGAAAACCATCTGGGCCATAATAACTGTAATCTTTAGTGTTTTCAATGTGCAATTTCCATTCTTTGCCCACAGGACATATAATCGCATTGTTGGCTTTAGCCGCTTGGTCGTAGTTTTTGATTACACCATCAAAGGTTGACCAATTTTGTATAGATGGCCAAACCATAAAAAATGCCAATTTAGTTTGGTGTTTATCACACAGTGATTTAATGCGTGCGCCAAATTCTAACAAAGAAGTTCACCCATCTTCTTGGGAGGAGGGTCCTTGCTGCATTACCAAATAATCAATCGATCCTTTGGCAATGGTTTCTTGTAATTTGCCTTCATTCCAGTGATCTTCCAATGCGTAATTTGGATAAGCTAACATCAACGTTTTGATTTTCTTACCTTGCTGTTCACCAATCTTTGCCACTAGATCGGGTAAGGAATTAGAGTAGGTAAGGCTATTTCCTACAAATAAAATAGTTATTATTTTTGTTTCATTTTCTGTTGGAATATCACCTGAAAACCTATTGGTTGTACATGAAAAAACCAATACTAAGCCTATAAAAATTATAAATTTTCTAATCATAATCATCTATTGCTTTTTTGCTTGATTGAATACTTCCTCAAAACTCACCCTATAAATATCTCCATTTCCATTCTGTGGTCCGTTGTAATCATTTAGCAATTCCTCCAAGGTAATATCTTTCTCTGAGTAAGTTGATTTTAGGGTGTTTCTTTCACTCGTAAAATATAATGTCTTCTTATCAAAACTGACAAAAGGGCAATAATCCAATTTATCTGAATTGAAGATTTGAAGATTTTTAGCCTGCTGCCAGTGACCAAACTCATCCTTCAAACTCATGTACAAATCACCCCTTCCCATGTCGTCTTTTCTACCATAAGATGTGAAAATGATGTAATCTTCATCCGGCGAAACAAAGGCATTAAATTCATATAATTTTGAGTTAACTGCAGAATCCAAAGCCACAGGATTATTGTATTTTCCATAGGCAAATGTGGATACAAATATGTCTTCTTTACTAATCGCGTTATTGTAAGCCGCCGTAAAATAAATGTTTCCAGAGTTCGTAATGGAAGGGTAAAATTCATCTGCTGCCGTATTGATTGGAGCACCCAAATTGATAGGGTTTTTCCAAATTCCGTCCACTTTCTCGATGTACCAAATATCAAAATCCTTGATCTCTTTACCAGAAGTTGGTCGATTGGAAACAAAATACAATCGCTTTCCGTCTGGAGCAAAGGTGGGTTCTAAATCACTGAAATGACCAGCAAATGAAGCAATTTGTGGTTCAGACCATATGCCATTTGTTCCCTTTTTTCTATGAATGATGGTTTGGAATTTCCCTCCAGGTGATTGCAAAGTATAAAACAATTCATCACCAGTCGGAGACATTGCAAAATCCCTTTCATATTGACCAGAATTTATTTCTCTTACCAATTCAAGTTTATTAGCTACTGAATCTGTTTCAAATAAATTTTGAGAGAAACTAATATTTGCTACAAATAAAAATAAATAAACATTTGCATATTTCAGGGTATTGAAAAACTTCACACTCACCTTTCTAAAAGTCAAATTATCGATCATTGGTTATTATCTATTTTTATGAAATTAGTACTGTTGATTAAAATTTCTTTGAATTCAAAATGATAATAATTATCACCTTGTTTAATTGAAACTTTATAGGGTAAAGATATTTGATTGATTAGTTTCCAGTTTGTAAATTGGGTTATAATAAATTCATTTGCATTGTCGGGATTAACCAATACTATTTTGTCCAAATATTGATGTCTTTTATTGAAAAATAAACTACATGATTTACCCAAAGCTGTTTTCGCATGAATTATATGATCATCTTTTGATACGGTATCTTTTGATATTTCAAAATCATTATATCGTTTATTGATTGAAAGTAACATCTGGTGAAATTCATGACTTCTGATGACAAAAATATTTTCTTCGTTCAATTCTTGTAAAGTGTCACCAAAAACAACTCCTGTTGTATCATTATAAATTACAGCTTCGTAATTTTGCTTTGAATCATAATCTTTTATTTGCTTGAAGTAAGTATATCCTAAATCATCACTATGGACAATCGTCCGATACTTGCCATTTGGACCAATGCATTCTGCTACGGTCACAATATTTTTGATGTTTTCTCGAATTTCCTTAGGCCCAATCTTATATAGAGAAGCATTGACAATTTCCAATGCACTCACAGGTTTGGTACCGCAGCAACTGAATAAAACACTGTAGAAGCCTAAAACAAAAATGGTTCTTCCGAAAACCATTGATAGATAAAATTTGATTCATAAATATATTTGTTATTTGCTTTCCAAAATGTTCACAACGTCTATACGGCAAGAATCTACCTACTAATACCATCAATCATAAGATCTTATATGAATACCGTTGGAAACGATTATTCATATGGAATTCATTGCATTCTATGGATTAAAACCACAAAGCAATACTTTTGTCCAGTATATTACTAGCCAAAAACTGAATTGAGGGAACTTAACTTCAATATGAAACAAAAAAGACTTTTATTACACATTGCATTTTGGGTTTCTTACATCCTATTTAAGACATCTCAAAACGTTGGATCTGAGCTGGCTCCTTTGTCCAATAATTTAACCATACAAGACATCCTCCCACTATTCTATGCCCAATTGACCCTTCTGCTCATAAAAATTCCCATGGTTTATGCATTCTTTTTCATTATTGACAAATATTTGGAAAAGACTTGGAGCTTATTGTTGCCCATTTTTTGTGGAATAAGTGTTTTAATTTTGTGTCTTATAGCTTACTTCCCGCTGCGCAATTTTATCATTTTAAACATTTACCATCTTGAATATTCGCCTTCAAAAAGTTACAGCTTTGTAAGCATCATCTCTGCACTTTTCATTCTGCTTTTTATTGCAAGTTTGGCCATTTCCATAAAGGTAGTAAGAATAAATATCAAACAAAGAGCGCATGAGCAAGCATTGGTAAAAAACAAATTAGAAAGTGAATTACAATTTCTCAAAGCTCAAACCAATCCACATTTTCTATTCAACACCCTGAATAACATCTATGCGCTGGCCAGAAAAAAATCTGATGATACTGCTGATGTGGTTATGAAACTTTCTAAACTATTGCGGTTTATGCTCTATGAATCTCAGCATAAATTCATTACCATCAGTCAGGAAGTTCAAGTTCTGCAAGATTATATTGAATTGGAAAAAATTCGTCTTTATAAAAAATTGGATCTAAATTTTACTCGCGAAATTGACAATTTGGATCAGGCAATTGCTCCTTTAATACTACTGCCTTTTGTAGAAAATGCATTCAAACACGGTGCTTCAGAAAGTTTGGAAGAATCCTTTATTCACATTACCTTAAATTTAAAATCAGGTATTCTCCATTTCAGTGCGATCAATTCAAAAAATGAAATTCCGGAGGAAATAAATGGTGATCATTTGGGTTTGAAAAACATCAAAAGACAATTGGAATTACAATATAAAATTCACGAATTATGGATAGAAAATAATTCCAATGATTTTAAAGTTTCATTAATGATTAATTTAAATAGCCATGCATAAAATCAATTGCATCATCGTAGAAGACGAACCATTGGCAATGGAAATTTTGGAAGATTATATTCAACAAGTTCCGTTTTTGAATTTAGTTGCAAAATGCAACGACGCCATCAAAGCCCTGGAGGTTTTGAAAACCAATGTCATTGATTTGATATTTTTGGATATCCATTTACCAAAATTAAAAGGATTTGAATTCATCACGACATTGGCAAGTCCTCCGGCCATCATTATTACCAGTGCCTATCATGAATACGCACTTAAAGGCTACGAACACAACGTAATTGATTATCTTCTAAAGCCAATCGAATTTTCCCGTTTTATCACAGCGGTTAATAAACTGGAAAAGAAGATACCTCAACCAAAAATTACGACTACAAAAAAAGAAAGACCAAGTATCTTCTTTAATGTCAACAAAAAAAATGTCCGCATTTACCTTGATGAAATTTTATTTGTGGAGAGCTTGAAAGAATACGTCAAAGCAGTCACAACGACAAAGAACATTGTGACAAAATTTCAATTAGGTCAAATCGAAGAAATCCTCCCAACCGACAATTTCCTGCGTGTGCACCGATCTTTCATTGTCGCTCTCGATAAAATTTCATCCTATTCTGCCACAGAAATTGAAATTGACAAATGGACCATTCCCATTGGCCGTGCCTATAAGGAAAATGTAGAGGCAAGTATTGTCAATCGGAATTGAAAAATGAAATAAAATTTAAAACCATTGCGACGGTGCGGATGGTTTCAAAAATTATAATGAGTGTAGGCGCGTAAAATTTTACGCCCCTACATGCCCCAACGGGCATTATCTATTACATTTGCAAAAAGGATTAAAACTTGCAAGACCTCTTACTCATCACCCCCCCGTTTACCCAACTCAACACACCATACCCCGCTACTGCTTATTTAAAAGGTTTTTTGAATACCAAAGGTATCTCGAGCTTTCAAATGGATTTGGGCATCGAGGTAATATTAGAGCTTTTCACACCCGTGGTTTTGCGCTCAGTGTTTGACACAGCAAAGGCTCGTCAAAGTGTAACTTCAGATAATGCGCGTAGAATATATTCCATCAAAGAAGATTATATCCAAACCATCGAAGAGGTTATTGGCTTTCTACAAGGCAAAAACCAAACGCTGGCGAGGCAAATAGCCAGTGAAAATTTCTTACCGCAGGCATCGCGGTTTGCGCAGCTTGAAGACATGGAATGGGCTTTTGGGGCCATGGGTATTCAGGACAAGGCCAAACATTTGGCCACACTTTATCTGGAAGATTTATCTGATTTTATCGTTGAATGCGTCGATGAAAATTTTGGCTTTTCCCGATATGCTGAGCGTTTGGGGAGGAGTGCGAATTCCTTTGACGAATTACATGCATTATTAGGCCAGGATGCCACTTTTATTGATCGAATTACCCTCCAGATTTTGGAAGAAAAATTGGTCGCGATAAATCCAAAATTGGTTTGTTTTTCTGTGCCCTTTCCGGGCAATCTTTACAGCGCTTTTAGATGTGCCCAATACATCAAAAAACACCATCCTTTGATGAAAATTGCGATGGGTGGTGGCTTTCCAAATACCGAATTGCGCACCATCAAAGACAAACGGGTTTTTGAATTTTTTGATTACATCACTTTGGATGATGGCGAATTACCCATTGAATTGTTGGTTTCAAATGTCCTGCATCCCGACGAAAAAAACCCCAATTTCAATTTTTATAAAAGGACTTTTTTACTTCAAAATGGTGAAGTCATTTACAACAATTTTTCGCTCAGAAAAGACTATAAACAAAGCGAAGTTGGCACCCCAGATTATAGCGATTTATTGCTCGATTTATACATTTCTGTCATTGAAATTGCCAATCCGATGCACAGTTTGTGGAGCGATGGCCGGTGGAATAAATTGACCATGGCCCATGGTTGTTACTGGGGTAAATGCACCTTTTGTGACGTTTCTCTGGATTACATTAAATTATACGAACCCATTGCCGCGAAATTGCTCGTTGACCGAATGGAAACCATCATCGCTCAAACGGGAGAAAAAGGTTTCCACTTCGTAGATGAAGCTGCTCCTCCGGCTTTGATGCGGGAATTGGCTATTGAGATTTTGCGGAGAAAACTCAATGTCACGTGGTGGACCAATATCCGTTTTGAAAAGCGTTTTACCAGAGACCTTTGCCGTTTGTTGCAAGCCTCGGGATGCATTGCTGTTTCCGGAGGTCTGGAAGTTGCCTCAGACAGATTGCTGGAACTGATCAAAAAAGGAGTTACCGTAGAACAAGTTGCCCAAGTCACCCGCAATTTCACCGAGTCGGGCATCATGGTTCACGCTTATCTCATGTATGGTTATCCCACTCAGACGGTTCAAGAAACGGTAGATAGTTTGGAAATGGTCAGACAAATGTTTGAATTGGGCATTTTACACTCCGGATTCTGGCACCAGTTTGCACTCACCGCTCACAGTCCGGTAGGCCTTGATCCAGATGCTTATGGCATCATTCCTGAATACAAATCGATTTCATTTGCCAACAATGACATCCAGTTTGTGGACAGTACAGGCATAAACCACGATCAATTTAGCTTTGGCCTCAAGAAATCTTTATTCAATTACATGCACGGCATGTGTTTTGATTTTCCCCTACAGGAATGGTTTGATTTCAAAATTCCAAAGACAAAAATCCCAGGTAATTACATCCAAAATTGTCTGGAATTGGTAGAAGAAATTGACCTCAAACCCAGCACAAAAGTCATTTATTTGGGCAAAGATCCTGAGATAAATCCCTTCACCAAAGTAAAAAGAGGCCATATTTACGAATGGCTCAATCTCATGTTTCACGATAAAAGAGACACCATAGAAATAGCCGTTGAAAAACCACTTGCTCAATTATTTCTGGAATTAATTCCCCAGCTCAAAATAACTGAAGATGAAGTTTTGACCGTTGAAAACATTCGAGTTTTTGCAGTGCAAAATGGTATTGATTTTGAGGAATTTTGGCAGAGTGAATTGGTGGTGAGATTGAGGGAGGATGGGGCTTTGTTGATGTTTTAATAAGCCGCGAGCATCGAGCCACGAGCTTCGAGACTATTTTAAAATTGCAACTCTCGGTGGACTGCGAAATTTATTTCGCAGGAATTTATTAACTTCTGTCTATCTATCATTTACTTTCATATTTAATATCCTTCTAAAATATAGATTACTCTCACGTTTAAGAAAAGAATTCGTTTGTAGCTAACTTCCTAAATAATAAAATATATCCTTTACTCTATAGAAATGAAAGTAGAATGAGGATAATTTTCCAATACTCTTTCTTTGTTCGTGTCGTATATTATGCCTAAAACACCATCTTGGTCAATTGCAATAATTAACTCTTTTGCCTTTGCCTTTACAAGAATGTTTTCAAATCCTTCCTTTTTAAAATAAACCTCCTTAGCAAAAGGATACTTATCCATTATTTGAACAATATCTTCGATCGTTTTAGCTTTTTTGAATTCCTCTTGAGATTTATCAATTTCATCATTTTCATGCAAAATTTTTGAGTTGGTTTTTAAAAACAAGCTAAGTTCATTTGGGTGAATATTTAGAAGACCCTTTTGATTATTCTTAATTTCCCCATTATCCTGGAAAATAAATTCATATAAAATTTTATCATCTCCAATAAATTTTTTTAAGTCATTTTCAGATGCTAGAATTGATGATGACTTAGTTTGTCCGTTTAATATTTCGGATATTCCAATCATAGAAGATATTAAGACTAAAAAAATAATTATTTTATTTTTCAAATTCTATTTTTTAAAAATTAGTGCAAAGTATTTATTAAAACTTTCATAATGGTCACTAGACCTTGCATGGGTATTTAGATCTCCTAACAAAGGCACCGAAGTTGTCACATTTCCCCTTACAGTCCATTGAGTAAAAGTTATGTTTGTAAATATGTCATCTTTTGATATTCTATGAAATTCAATATTCTCTTTTAGTAGATAAAAAATGATTTTATCAGTTGTCTTATCAAATGGCGAACTAAAAATAATAAGTTTATTATTCTGCATACTCAATGAAAGGTAGTTCTATTAAAGATTGTAGTATCTAATTTCCAACTTTTTAGAGCAAGCAGAAATAAAGGTTTGAAATCTTTTTTATATTCCCCAAAGGAAGTGACTTTACATGCTGTGTAGAATAAGTTCTTATCAATTACTCTTTCATTTATTTTTTGCTCAATAAGTTTAATTCTTTGCAAAGTATAAAGTTCTTCAGGCCAGCTTTGCGAAATGTGAGTAAGTGTGGCCAGATAAGCATAATATTTGCACGAATCTGGTCCTGTTTTTGAAATTCCAACTTTTAGATTTGGAGAGCTTTGTAATTCATGTAGCAATAATTTCCAATTGGAGAAAAT
The DNA here is from genome assembly GCA_029567325.1 of Bacteroidota bacterium. Classification (GTDB taxonomy): domain Bacteria; phylum Bacteroidota; class Bacteroidia; order Chitinophagales; family Saprospiraceae; genus JADKBO01. Next base: position 47,865 of record JAKQLF010000115.1, read on the forward strand.
TATTTTACTTCTTTTCTCATTTGCAATCAAGGTTGGCTCTAGATTAGATTGATCATTTTTAAAGATCAAACAATAGTCTAAATGAGGTGTATCTGCTGAACCACAACCTATTAGTAAAAATAAATTCAACACAAAAAACATTGATTTCATAAAAAGTTGAGTTAATACTAACTAAATAAACAAAAAATATAACATTTTTCTCTCAGAAAGGAAATACTAAAATCCTTTCCATAGTATCCTGCCACCATTTTCAAACAAGTGGGTCCGCATTCCATCGAGTTTACCTGTCTATATGTAATAAAATTTTTCAAAAGCTGTTTTCAATATTTATTTTAATTAACCAAATACATTACCAATACTCCCGCAGCATGAACATACATTCATGAGCATAAAATCTTCAGCCACATTAGCGTAAGCTTATGCAGCGTTTATTCAAAAAATACTACTTGGATAATAGTTGAAACACTCCAGACAAATCAATCATAGTATAATATAGATTTTGGGGTCTGTATTTATGTTTCTTATACAAATATATACGATGGGCATAAATATTTGTTGTTTAGAACCTATTTTTTTTATTAGATGTCAGCGGTCAGTTTTCAGTGATCAGATTTGATAAGGTGGTGTTGGCCGCGAGCCACGAGCCACGAGCTTCGAGCTTTCAAATTAAAGTTTAATTGCCAAAGAGCTGTTTGCCATCAAATCTCATTGGAATGCGAAATTTATTTCGCAGAAAATAACTTTTAATTCTTTCTGCCAAATAAATTTGGCTTTCCACTGGGCTTGGTAGATTATTTTATACTGTGCAAAGCTCTGAGTTTAAGAGCCTGATTTCTTTATTGCAGGATGATTGATCAATTAAACCTGATATCAAAAGAAAATGCTTCAACTTATAATCAAATTGTCAAGGAAAAGGAGCATTTTTGGTGAATTAAATTTGAAATCTATGGCAGGACAAACAGACCTCAAATTACTCATTTCACAAATGGAACCCACTCTCAATGAAGGTGAGTATGTTTTTGTCAACATCAATGATCTGGAAAAAATAAGTAGGTCAGATACCTTATTTGAATTTAAGGAAGTAGAAGGAGCAACAATTGTTTTAGAAAGACAAAAAGCTGATTTATACAATTTATCATACGACTTTGTTGCAAGTTGGATTACATTAAAAGTGCATTCCGCTTTGGAAGCAGTCGGATTTACAGCAGCCTTTAGTTCTGAGTTGACTAAACATAAAATCAGCTGCAATGTCGTTGCTGCCTATTTCCACGATCATATTTTTGTTGATGTTAAAGATGCGGAGAGGGCTATGAAAGTTTTAAAAGAAATGAAGACCGAAGTCTGAAATCAATTCAATGAATTCTTACGACCGGCTGTCAGCGATCAGTTTTCATCGATCAGTTTTAATGAAGTGGGCGTTGGCCGCGAGCATCGAGCCACGAGCTTCGAGCCTTTTTAACTGTAATTTTCAGTGGAATGCGAAATTTATTTCGCAGAAAATATCTTTTAATGCTTTCAGCCAAATAAATTTGGCTATCCACTGGGTATGGCAAAATCTTTTTGGAATATTGGTCAGCCTAATTAAGGTATTGAATATTGCTGTTTGGCAATGATAATCTGATTTCAATTCGTGAATTTGTGTCATTCAGCTGTCACCGATCAGTTGTCAGTGGTCAGTTTTGAATGCTGAATTCAACTCACTTGCTCAAAGATTGTATTTAGTCTGGGAAAACCATAAGCCATACTTAAACGTATATTTTGAAAATAATTATTACGTAGAAAATATTCCAGTATCATCATTTAACAAAGAAAAGAAATTTGATCAGTTTGACAATCACAGCAATTGATATACAACTATAAAGAAGTCAGCTGGCTTACATTGGCTCAAAATATCTGTAGGATTTTACTGGCTTTGTTTATGATTTATGCCGGATATACGCATTTGACAATTTATAGAGTCGAATTTCAAGCTTTGGTGCCAGATTGGTTCGCCTTGGATAAAGACTTTGTGGTAGTGTCATCTGGACTTGTGGAAATTGCATTGGGATTAGCCTTCCTTTTTTGGGAAAATAGGCGTAAACAGATTGGATGGGCATTGGCAATTTTCTTCCTCCTCGTTTTTTTGGGGAATATCAACCAATACTTCAAAGGAATTGATGCTTTTGGTTTGACAACAGATCGGGTGAGATTGATCAGGCTATTTTTTCAACCAATAATTGTTATTTGGGCGTTGTGGTCATCCGGAAGCTTAGACAAAAAATGAAGAAAATACCCTAGCTGCAAATTGAGAATTGATATAACTAAAATAAAAAGATATGAGACGTAAAATTGAAAATCTGAATGGTTTCAAAATAATGGCCACAGATGGAGAAATAGGCAAGGTGAAAGAATTTTACTTTGATGACAGCACCTGGACGATTAGATATTTGATCGTCGAAACTGGAAGTTGGCTTTTTGGTAGATCAATACTTTTATCTCCAGAATCCCTTCTTACCCCAGATTGGGAAAATAAAGTATTTCCTGTTAACCTCACAAAGGCCCAGGTAAAAGGCAGTCCGGATATTGATACAGACAAATCCATCACCCGACAACATGAAATGGATTTATACAATTATTATCCATGGGGAGCTTTCTATTGGGGTGACATGGGTAGTGCTGGTATGGGTATGTCATATCCTATCCCAATGGAAAATGCTGTACCAATACAAAAAGACCAATCTGAAAATGACCCTCATTTAAGGAGTACAGATGCCGTGAAAGGTTATCAAATAAAAGCATCTGACGGAGAAATTGGTGAGGTTGAAGATTTTATTGTCAACGACCAAAATTGGACCATCGATTTTATGGAAGTGGATACTGGCAATTGGTTTCCAGGGAAAAAGGTATTAATATCACCAAATTGGATCACTGAAATTAATTGGGAAACTGCTTCAGTAATAGTAAATAAATCAGTGGATCAAGTAAAAAACAGCCCGGAATATGTACCTTCTCAGGAAATACTTGACTCTTATGACTCCAATTTGCAAAATTATTACGGAAGATATATTTCTAATAAATAATAAATAATTCCCTACATTTAAATGTAAACAGATCATAAGAAACAAGCCCATCATTCCATTGATATTTTCAAAAAAATTACTCTTTTATTAAGGAATTATTTGCATTAAAAGGAGCTGATGATGATGAAGAAAATACTTTATTTCATATTATTAACTGTTTTGGCAACCATAGCAGGTTTTTTCATTTGGAGGTTTATTGATTATAGTAAAGAAGACAACCCAAATAAAACCTTTCTACTTCCTCGCGCTGAAATCTCCATTGTAGAAATTACCTCCTTAACGGATGAAGAAATTGAAATGGATGTAAAGCTGCTCTTAAAAAACCAACTTCCCATTTCATTTTCTGCCGATAGCGTGCAATACAGCATATACATCAATCACGTGGAAGTAATTAAAAACCAATATAAAAAATCTGTTTCTTTAGAGGGAAGTGACAGCACCTGGATTTTACTGCCAATTAAACTTTTGAGTGAGCAATTATTTTCCATTTTAAAGGAAAGTGATCAACAGCAGTTAGATTCGGTTGAATACGAGATAAAAACCACCTTTTATACAGATCTCATTTTCAAAAAACAATTTGATTTGAAAGTCACCAAACTGCTCCCTTTGATCCGCCCTCCACAACTCCTTTCCAAACAAGTTCAATTGGAATCTATTAATTTTTCAAGAGCTTCCCTACTGTTTGAAGTTGAAATAAAAAATAGAAATGTTTATTCAATCCAAGCAAAAGACATCAACTTCAGAATTGCGATTGAAGACAATGAATGGATAGAAGGTAAATTGCCAGGACTTACTGTTATCCCGGAAAAAAGTGTTAAAGACCTTCAAATTCCGCTAGAGCTTTCATTAAAGGATGTTGGTAAAACCATATTCGATTTGATCAAGAAGGGTAAAGCAGTAAAATATAAATTAGATGTGCAATTCAAGATAGCGTCTGAAAACAAATCTGTGAATGATAGTGAGGTATTTTTGAAGAGTACTGGGTCTGTAAAATCACTATTGAATTTCAGTAAGGGGTAGCGGCACAATGGTTCAGAAATAATTCTAAATACTTCTCTAGATGATAGACAAAGGAGGAGAGACGAAAGTTATTTAATGATATTTATCCTGGTTGCAAAAGGCCTTACAATATCATCCTTTATCTTTCATCTTCTAAACTATTATTATTTAAAAGTGTCAACTTTTCTAGTGCGATATAGTTTAATTCTTTGCAAAGAATGTTTGTTTTATCTTCAAATTGATTTAGTTGAATCAATTACAAAAAACATCATTCCCATACATTCAAAAAATTAAAAATTTACATGAAAGCAATCGGATTTAAAACCTCACTACCCATAACTGAAGCCAATAGTTTTATCGAAATTGATGCCCCGAAGCCTATCCCATCGGGCCATGATTTATTGGTGAAGATCGATGCGGTTTCTGTAAATCCTGTAGATTATAAAGTAAGGCAAAACAGTGCTAAGGACAAGGTTTTGGAGACGCCAAAAATTATTGGTTGGGACGCAGTAGGTACGGTGGAAGCGGTGGGCTCAGCAGTTTCTTTGTTTAAAGTTGGGGACAAAGTTTATTACGCAGGCGATCTAAACAAACCAGGTTGCAATGCAGCATATCAAAGCATCGATGAGCGAATAGTCGGAAAAAAACCTGCGACTTTGAGTGATGTAGAAGCTGCTGTCATCCCCTTGACCGGTTTGACAGCTTGGGAAATATTATTTGATAGAATGCGCATCATTCCAGAAAAAGACAAGGGTAGGACTATCCTGATTATTGGTGGCGCAGGAGGTGTAGGTTCTATTGCCATCCAATTGGCCAAACAATTGGCAGGGCTTAAAGTGATTGCAACCGCTTCCAGACCAGAAACCATTGATTGGTGTACAAAGCTCGGAGCAGATGTGGTTGTCAATCATCATGATTTGGTCAATGAAGTCCAACAGGCTGGATTTAAAAATGTAGATTTTATTCTTGATTTTGTGGATGCAAACGCTTACTGGGACGCAATGGTTACGTTGATAAGACCTCAAGGCCACATTGGTTCGATCACTGGTAGTAGTGAACCAGTTGCCCTGAATAAATTGAAATCAAAAAGCGTAAGTTTTTCTTGGGAATTGATGTATACCCGATCTATGTTTGAAACAGAAGATATGATTGAGCAACACCACATTCTAAATAAATTGGCAGATTTACTCGATGAGGGCATTTTAAAAACCACTTTGAATACCACACTAAATGGCTTCACCGTCGATAATTTTAAAGCAGCACATCAATTATTGGAGTCTGGAAAAACTATTGGGAAAATAGCTATTAATTATTAGAAAATTGTAACCATTACTGCTGAAATTTTTTGTTCCGTTTATTAATGATGAATCTTTTCAACGTTGAAATGGGTTTTTAAATTAAAAATAAACTTACGTTTAGCTATTCATTTTGAGCAATAAAAAACCTAAATTGGACACTCTTTTTGTATTTTAAGTTGAACTTTCTCCGCTGCAATGAATGATCAAAAAATAACTTCGATTGAAACATCCAATCCTGCCGCCATCAAAATGACAGAACTGACCACACCACTAGGTACCATGTATGCGGGAGCAACAGAAGAAGGCGTGTGTTTGTTGGAATTTACAAATAGGATCAGGCTAGAGCAGGAAATAAAAGGCTTGAAAGATGCACTTCAGGGGGGAATACAAAATGGAAGAAATGTCCACTTGGATCAATTGGAAGTCGAACTTCAAGAATATTTTGAAGGAAAACGCAAAGTTTTTTCTGTACCTCTACACACACCCGGTTCTGAATTTGAAAAATCTGTCTGGAAGAAATTGCAGGAAATACCTTATGGACGCACGTGGTCGTATAAAGAGCAATCATTGGCAATGAATAATCCCAAAGCAATAAGGGCTATAGCTACTACCAATGGCCGCAACAGAATAGCCATTGTGATTCCTTGTCATCGGGTGATAGGTAGTGATGGAAGCATGACGGGATATGCAGCTGGTGTTGAGCGAAAAAAATGGTTGCTCAGATTTGAAAGGAGCAATTCTGAAACACCTGTAGGGGAATTGCCATTTGTGAATGATTAGTTGTCAGCTGTCAGGGATCAGCTATCAGCTTTGAGATTGGTTGTGTTGGCTGTGAGCTTCGAGTCACGAGCAGCGAGCTTTTTGTGACCAAAAGATCTGTTTTTATCTTTTTTGGTTTGAATGGCTGGCTCCTCCACACGTATAATGTCGTACCTACGGCATGAGAGCTTCTTTTTCTTTTTTTTGTACCAATAGTTTGTCCCTAGTGGGACTCTGTGTTATCATTTCAATTTGCTGAAAGCTGAGAGCCGATAACTGAAAGCAATTTGTGAATTCGTAGCAATCAGCGGTCAGCCTCGAGCAATGAGCTGCGAGCCATTTAAAATGATGTATTTATACCAATAGCTTGCTTTATCGAGTTTGCTGAAGGTTGAGAGCTGATTTCAATTAGTGAATGCCCCAATAGATTGCCCACAGCTCAAAAATTCCGATCTCCTATTTCGGTCCTCTGTTTTCCTTTCGATAGCTATCGGAACCGATTTCCGAATTCCACTGAAAATTGAGAGCTAAAGCTAGCTTCCCCAATTCTACTGACCCGTTACCAACTCAATCAACTCTTTATCCAATTGTGGCTTCACTGTACAAACGTTGTCAAAATGCATGGTAGAAGTATTTTGCTCAGTGTATGCGGGCCATTTTGGTAGTCCTTTGTGGTTGGGATTGCCTGTTTTTGCAAAATTTACCCAAGCAAGGTTTACTTTATCTGCAAGTTTTTGAGCCTCTTTTGTGCCACCAGTCATATTGCGAGTCCGCTGTATGGTGTTGAAAGCAAAAGCAATTTCCATACAATGCACAGATTTATATTTGCCGTCCAAAACAGGAGATTGCCAGTCGAAAAGATATATATAAACAGGAGCTCCACCTGACACGGCTGATTTTACATTTGCCTGATAAACTGCACCAGGTCTGAAACGCATATCTATATCCATCAAATCGGAAGGTCGTTTATGAGTTGGCCATGCTTTTTTCGCATATTCCAAATATTTATCCGTTTTACCCGGATAGGTTTTATCTAGATAGCTTCTTACAGATTCATTGCTTGCATTCAACATATTGAGACCGATGGAAGGCATAAACTCCGTGATCGTAGTACCAATCATGAGTGGGATATTTTTTGATAATTGAAGGGCTTCTTGTGAAAGCATATCATAAGGTAAAAGATCTCCATCAAGGCTGGGACCCCAACTTAGCCCAAAACCAGCAACAGGTCGTCCTTCACTTCTAAATTTTTCTGAAACAGTTCTGATTGCTTTATTTCCCGCCGCGCTCAATTTTTCAAACGGTACGATTTGTATATCGTCCAAATTATTGGTAGAGATTCCTAGTTCTTTTAATACTTCTGCGCTTATTTGTCTGGTTACTTCTTGGCCAAGCATGTTACCTCTAAAAGCACCACTTTGATTGATTGCTTTGTGAAATAATCCTTTTGCGGAAGGCATTGCCATCAAAGTATTGACCTTTGCGCCTCCTCCAGACTGACCAAATATGGTCACATTGTTGGGGTCTCCGCCGAAATTGGCAATATTATCTCTTACCCATTCCAATGCCAAACGCATGTCCAAAACTGAATTATTTGCCGAATATTTATATTTTTCTCCATAAGCAGATAAGTCCAGAAAGCCCAAAATGTTGAGCCTGTGATTGATGGAAACCACCACTACATCTCCGCCTTTAGCCAAGTTCTCACCGTGATAGGAGGGTAATTCTTGTGAAGAACCAGCTGTAAATCCTCCTCCGTGTATCCAAAACATGACGGGTCTTTTTTTGCCATCATTGATGCCATTTGTCCATACGTTGAGCACAAGGCAATCTTCATTTGTATAACCAAAATCATGGTCAAATACCCATTCTGTTTCATCTTGAACTGAAGTCGTTGGTGAAAGTAAAGGCGCAACCGGTCCCCAAGTCATGGTACTTCTGTTTTCCGTCCAAGGCTTTGGCTTTTGAGCAGTTTCAAATCTTTTGGCTGTGCCGTATGGAATGCCCATATATGTGTAGACGCCATTACTTTGATATCCCCTTACTTTGCCACTGTTGGTGTTGACTATTCCAAAATTTAGTCCTGTTGTGAGTTGTGCAAATGATGATACAGAGAACAATAGAAAGGATAAAAACAGGTAGTTTTTCATAACTTATATAATTTAATGTATGCTTTAAGATTTGTGCTCAAATAGATATTTATAAACATCTTTTCTATCTAATGTCGCAAATTGAGACAATGATAATAAGAGAATAGAAGATATTTAAATTTTGTCCGGTGTTTTTCCAAAAAAAAGACCTTTAGCCTGCTTTAAGTTGTAAGCGGGCGGCTGTCAGTTTTCAGCTATCAGCTATCAGTTTTGTAGAGATTTGTGGGTTTGCAGCGTGCTTCGAGCTTTTGAGAATGCCCAAAAGATCTTTTTCAGCATAGCTTGCTCCTCCGCGTGTATAATGTCGTACCTGCGGCACGAAAGCTTCTTTTTGTTTTTTTGACGTACCAATAGATCGTCCCTAGTGGGACATTGTGTTGCCTATTTGCCTTAAATATCATTATTTCAACACCCTATTTAATAATTGTATCTTTATAAAAATTTTCAATCTTTGCAATTACTCAACATTATCCTTATGAATTTTTAAGTGACCACAATAGGGAAACAATATTATAAATGTTCCAACCTAATATAGATATTATGATATCAAAATTCTTGAGTTTGTTACTGCTACTCTTGCTGTTGAGTATTGAATTAAAGGCGCAAGATTATTTTCCTTTGGAGGAAAATATCTATTGGATATACAACCGATATGATTTATCCAACAATTCATATCTACAGAAAGACTCCAATACTATTATCCTATTGGAAGAACAAAGTGATACTACTATTTATCTATTTGAGCAATTCTACAATATTCCGACTATTGATAAAGAGTTGATTCAAAAAATAGCTGTAGTTAAACAAAAGCCAAATGATATTTATTACATGGATGATGATTTGGATTTATATAAAATATTTCAGCACCAATATCAGGAAGGAGATTCAATACAACATGGACCAGACGAAGATTTGATTTTAGGTGCATCGTTTATTGGAGATTACATTACACAAGAAGGTATCACTCATCAAAACTGTTATATTTTAGGGAATGGTAAAGATATTGACTATATATTTACTCCTACTGTAGGACTAATTGCCGGAGTGTGCTACTCTGATAATTATTATGTAGAATTAACTGGTGCAAAAAAAAGATTTATCACAACAACCCAAATCAATGAATCCGTTAATGAATTCAAATTATATCCAAACCCATCTGTAAATGTCTTGAATATTTCTGGAGTTGAAAATATTCAAGACATTATTATCCTTGGAGTTGGTGGTAAAATCGTTAAACATTTTTACAATTCTAATCAAAATAACTTTGACATTTCAGATTTACCATCCGGATACTATATTATTTCATTTAAAGGAAACAATAAAAGATTTGCCCAATCTTTTATAAAAGTAAGGGAATAGAAAAAGTAATTGGTGGGCAGCTGTCAGTTTTCAGCTATCAGTTGAGATGCGAAAAACTAATACGTATATTAAAAATTAACTTGAGCTTTGAGCCAAACCTAGCATTTATTGCAAATGCCGTTGACAATTACAGAGGCATTTTCTACTCGATAACCAGAAGGTAATGCAATAGTTGGGACAGAGGACTCTTCTATACAGAAAGTATTACCACAGGCATTACAATGAAAATGAACATGTTCATCATGGTGATGGTCTTCGTCGCAATGACCCTCGCAAAGAGCATATTTTGTATTATGACTTCCATCATTGATACTGTGGATGAGCCCCTTTTCTTCAAAAGATTTGAGCGTGCGGTACAAAGTAATACGGTCAATTTGATGGAGAGCAGCTTCTATTGTAGCAGTTGTTATTGCACAATCAGCATTCAAAAACACAGAAAGCACATCTTTCCTCACGGCAGTTATCCGCAAGTCCGATTGATTCAACAACTTTAAAACCTTTTCAGTCATGGTACAAAGATATAAATTTGTGCTTTCTTCTATATTGTTTTTTGATATTGCCTATCCATTTTGATTGACTATTTCCACACTTTTACACAGATACAACGCTAAAAGATGGATAGAGTTTTGTATAAAAATTGAAATAGTGAACTCAATTGAATTTTAATCAAAACGAAAGTGAGATAAAAATATGAATGCTATTCGCAAAAAGCATAAAATGACTTAAACACAAGTCCCATTTAAGTTAAGGTTCGTTGAATGGAGGTAGGCAATAAAAGGAAAACTCTCATCAAAGTATGACACCCAAAAGTTGATATAATTCCTTTTTACCCTTTGAAGTGACTACTAACTCTCGGCTAAATGTGACTTTTCTCATCCAATCCTCTGCTAACATTTTCTGCAATAAAAAAGCACCGAGTTGGCCTGCAATGTGGTGTTTGCGCTCGCTCCAATCTAGGCATTGTAATGCAATCGGTCTCCTCTTTGATGCCAATTGATCTGGGGTGATATTCAATTTTTTCAACCATTCCCAGCCAGCTTCAGAAATGAGGAAATCCTTACCAGATTTCTTTATTAAAAAGTTGTGCTCCAAAGCTTCCGTAATTTGAATGCTTACTTTTCCAGCCAAATGATCGTAGCACGTTCGGCAATATTTGATGCCAGTAATTTCATGGACATTTTTTTTTACAAATGAGTCTGGTTGATTAAGATTTGCAAGAGATTCAACGACATAGGCAACTTCTGGGCGGTCGTAAGAGTAATAGCGATGTCTCCCTTGAGTAACTACCTTGACCAGCCTCGCCTCCAAGAGTTTTGACAAATGATTGCTGATGGAAGTCGGCGAAATTTCGATCGATATTGCTAATTCACTTGCAGTGTAAGCCCTTCCATCCAATAAATTCCATAAAATTTTGGCCCTATTGGGTTCGCAAATCAACCCTGCAATCTCTGCAAATTTTTCGCCATCAATCATTATTCAGTGTAAAATGAAATGTAAAGGTAAAAAGCGTATTTTATTTGTGCTAATAATAAATAGATATGATAGCAGTAATTTTTGAAGCTCACCCAAATGAAGGAAAATGGGACGACTATATGCAATTGGCCCAAAACCTTCGCCCATTTTTGGAAAAAATAGAGGGATTTATTTCCATAGAAAGATTTCAAAGCACCGTAACACCTGAAAAAGTATTGTCACTATCCTTTTGGGAAAACGAAGAATGTGTGCATGCATGGCGAAATGTAGAGCTCCATCGAATGGCACAAGAAAAGGGCAGACAAGAGATTTTTGAGAATTATCGAATAAGAGTAGCTCATGTAAACCGAGACTATTCAATAGAAAGCAGGGCGGAAGCACCAGATGATAGTAAATCCATTTTAGATCAAATAAAACATAAAATATGAAAGACATTACTGTAAAATTGAGCAATGAGCCAGGCATGTTGGCTCTATTTGGCAAAACTTTGGGTTCACATAAAATCAGTTTAGAAGGAGGCGGTATATTTGACAACGGAGTATATTGTATTGGACATTTTTTGGTTAAAGAAGCAGAACAAGCACGTGATGTCCTTGCTCAAGTTGGAATTGAAGTAACAAAGATCAGTGACGTGCTCATCCAACGATTGAGGCAAGATGTGCCAGGCCAATTGGGTTTATTTTGTCAGAAAATGGCTGATGCTGGTGTCAATATATTGGTGCAATACAGCGACCATGACCACCAATTGATTCTGGTAGTTGATGATTTTGATAAAGGAATGCTTGTTTCAAAACAGTGGATGAAAGATAATTTTGGGGAGTAGTTTTTTGGGGATTGAGTGAGATTTTAGACCTAATGGTTGTGCCTCTAACAAGCTAAAACTAAAGATTGAAGATTTAACATATTCGATCTTTGCCAGCCAAACCGTGCAATTGTTTTATGATTTAACATATTCAATCAGTCGTGACGGAGCTCTGATCCCGAAGATCGAACATTCAACATATTCGATCTTTGCCAACCGAACCAAACTATTATTTTATGATTTAACATATCCAATCAGTCGCTGCGGTGCTCTGAATCCAAAGATCGAAGATTCAACACATTCGATCTTTGCCAACTCAAGTTGTTTTGACGAAGCCCCAAATCCAAAGATCGAAAATTCAACATATTCAAACGTTTCCAACCGAATTATACCATTGATTTATGATTTAACATATTCAATCAGTCGTGGCGGAGCTCTGTAAAAAACCGGTTTCCAGTTCTCGGTTTCCGGTTTCCCTCTAAGCTCGTGGCTCGAAGCTCGCTGCAAGAAGACAACTGATTGCTGACCACTGATTTTTCCAATTGAAAATAGTCAAACCTATTTCCACATGGTTTATCTTTGAATCATGGCAAAACAATACACAGAACTATCAGAGGAATTGAGCAGCTTCATAAGTGCTCAAAAAATATTTTTTGTTGCTACCGCAATGGCAGAAGGACATGTAAATCTCTCGCCAAAAGGCATGGATACCTTCAGAGTGATCGCACCCAATCGAGCACTTTGGTTGAATGTAACTGGTAGTGGCAATGAAACAGCTGCTCATGTACAAAAAGATGGTAGAATGACCGTCATGTTCTGTGCCTTTGAAGGCAAGCCTATGATCCTCCGCCTATATGGCGCGGCGAAAGTGTATCATCATTATGATGAAGCATTTACCTCATTTGTTGATCTTTTCCCTACTCTCCCTGGCACCAGACAAATTTTTGATTTAAAAATCGAATTGGTTCAAACTTCCTGTGGCTTTGCTGTGCCTTTTATGGATTTCGTGGAAGAGCGTACTCAACTCAAGGAATGGACAATAAAACAAGGCGAAGAACGCATTCACAATTATTGGAAAGAAAAAAATGTTTTGTCTATTGACGGCGTGGAGACCAATGTCTTGGGCAAGTCAATAGATTGATTTTTTCCTTACTTTTCCAAAGGCCACATATACTTATCTTTCAATGGTTGATGGTCTGATTTACCTCCGCGATTGGGCTTATGGTTGCTTGCAAACTTTGGCTTGTGCTCATTGCTCTTTGGCTTTGGAGTTTCTCCTTCTGCTTTCTGCTCTCCAGGTCCGGTTTTATTATGATCATTTCGACCTTGATTACTTCCAAACTTTGGTCTTTCATTATTAAACCGAGGTTTATGATGATCAAATTTTGGTTTATTTTCTACCTGAACTGGCTTGGGCGCTTCTACCTTATTCTGTACAGGTGCCGAAGCTTGTGCTGCTTTCTTTTCTTCAATTTTTTTACTCAATCGAGGATGATTGGGATTTTGTGCCTTCAAATTAGCAAAGAATTCTTGCTTCCTTTTGTTCTTTTCTTTGTTTGCTTCCTTCTTTTCTGACTCTGTCATAGCGGCATCAGTTTGTGGAAAAGGATTGGTATTGACCACAGGTATTTTTTGGCCAATCAATTTCTGAATGTCCAAGATGAATTCATTCTCCTCTGGTTCACAAAGAGATATTGCAAATCCGGATTCTCCTGCTCTACCAGACCTGCCAATTCTGTGAACATAGGATTCTGGTTCGTTTGGAATTTCATAGTTAATGACAAACTTGAGTTTATCAATGTCAATACCCCTTGCAGCAATATCCGTCGCTACTAAAATTCTCGTTTTTCCATCTTTAAAAGCATTGAGTGCTTTTTGACGCTGAACCTGAGTTTTGTTACCGTGGATGGCACTTGCAGAAACGTTGTGTTTCAACAATTCTTTGGTCACTTTGTCTGCACCATGTTTGGTTCTGGTAAAAACAAGTGCTTGGTCAATGGCTGTGTCTTCCAAAAGGTGCAATAGCAATTGATTTTTCGTCCCCTTATTGGTGTAATAAAGCTCTTGCTGAATGGTTTCTGCCGTCGTTGATGCTGGAGTTACTTCAATTCTCTTTGGGTTTTTGAGAATGGTATTGGAGAGTTGTACGATATTTTCTGGCATGGTGGCCGAGAAAAATAAAGACTGTCTTTGCTCAGGTAATAATTTGAGGATTTTTTTAATGTCGTTGATAAATCCCATGTCCAACATTCTATCTGCTTCGTCCAAAACAAATAGTTTGATGCTTCCTAATTTTACAAATCCTTGGTTGATCAAATCGAGTAAACGGCCAGGTGTGGCAACCAATAAATCTACGCCTCGTCTGAGTTTATCCACTTGACTAGATTGATTGACACCGCCAAAAATGACCGCATGTTTGATGGGCATATATTTGGAGTATTCCTGAATATTTTCTTCTATTTGAATGGCCAATTCGCGCGTAGGCGTAAGGATCAAAGCTTGTAATTTACCATCTGCAGGAGTTTTTTCCATACCATGCAGCAACTGAATCATAGGCAATGCAAATGCGCCTGTTTTTCCTGTCCCAGTTTGAGCACAACCCAAAATGTCATGGTGGTTTAAAATGAGGGGTATTGCTTGTGATTGAATGGGTGTTGGAATTTCGTATCCTTTTTCGATGAGGGCTTTTATAATTGAGGCGTTTAAGCCTAATTTCTCAAATGTCATATTTTATTTTTTTATTCAAATGCATCGGTATGCACTACTAAATTTTGGATAAAGGTAACCTATAATATATAAATTATTAGAAACTAGCCAAATATTATCTTTTATATAACTTTGAATTGATCAATGCAAAGTGTCATTCAATGGTTCGGAAGTAATTTTAGATTTTTATCAAGACGTGAGATGAAAGACGCGAGATGAAAGACGAAAGTTCAATGTAAGGCACAAATTTATAACCGTTTGGAAAAAATACTTTCATTTTTTTAAGTTTTGCTTTTATCCCGAACTTTGAAATAATAACGGGCAGAAAAAAAGAATTTTTTGCCACTTAAAAGTAATAATGAAGAATTTGAAAGAGACAGTATTAGACAACTAAAATCCTCTTTCTTTCTTCTTTTTTCTTTCGTCTTTCTTCTTCCTAATTATTGTTATTTGTAGTCTTTATTATTAAGAATTACCACATCACTTTGTTCATAACCAATTCGTTGAGCTACCACGTAAAGTGAATCCCCCGCCCTTGCCCGTATAGGTTGTTGATAAACTCCCCATGTTTTTTCATTCCAATGGTTTTTAAAAGCAATTGAGGCACCTTTTGTTACACAAGAGATAAATATCTTGCCTTTCTTATGTTCAATGACTGGTGTTTGTGTTTTGGGAGGACCATTTTTTCCATCCCACCATTTTGCGATCAACTCTTTTTCAGGGATAGCTCCTAAGTCTCCATAGGTATTTATCCAAACTAAATGTTTCTCTCTCAGCTCATCCAGTTTGTCTTGATATTGAGGCTCATTTGCTAAATTGTGCAATTCGTTTGGGTCCGAATGTACATCAAAGAGTTCTTCATCAGGTTTTGTTTTTCTAAACCAATACATTTGCACGGCATCTAACTTTCCCTCATCTCTCAATCTCAGTATTTCTACCATACTTTTTTGGCTCAGCCTGTATTGAATGTTTTGATAATAGGGTTTTTCGGGCATGTAGTTTTTGAGATATTTGAATCTTCCATCACTTACAGCTCTCACTCTATCGTATTCTGAATCCATTCTATCACGCGCTGCATAAATGTATTGCCTTTTTTGTCTGGATTTTTGTTTTCCTAAAAAAGCTTGACCTTGGATATATTTTGGAATCGGAATATCCGCAAGAGACAAGATTGTTGGTGCAAAATCGACGAAGCAAATCAGTTGATCATCTACCTTACCACCATCTTTTCCTTTCGGATATTTGATCAGTAAAGGTATTTTCAAACCTCGATCGTAAAGTTCTCTTTTGACAAAAGGTAAACCATCCCCATGATCGCTGAAAAAGAATATTATGGTATTATCATAAAGTCCATCAGCTTTCAATTTTTGAATGATTTCCCCAACTTGTTTATCCATTGTTTCCACATTGGTTAAAAATCTGGCAACATCTGTGCGGATGATTTCATTGTCTGGATAAAAAGGTAGTAATTGTACTTGTTTTGGATCAACCGTTAAGGGTTCTTTTTCTCTCATAAAAACCTGACTTTCGTGCGTGGTCATCAAGTTTATGATGGAGAAAAAAGGTTGGTTTTTAGTTTTCCTACCTTGCCAATCGGCGGTTTTACTATTTTCATCCCATACAGTCACTGGTGCTTCAAACTGGTAATCCTGTTTTTCATTATTTGTACAATAGTATCCTGCCCTTCTCAAGTATTCAGGAAAACACTTCACATCCTCAGGAATTACTGCAGAATAACTAGGTACAGGTGAAGTTATTGAAGTCGCAGCATTATTCAGTGTCCGCATATTGTGACCCCCGATAGACGTCTGATACATACCCGTAATAATGGCACTACGACTGGGAGCACAAACACCAGCAGTGGAAAAGACATTAGTGTAGCGCACGCTTTCTTTTGCCAATTGATCGATAAAGGGTGTTTGCGCAACTTTTCCTCCATAACAACCCAGGTGTTGTGGAGACATGTCTTCTACTGTGATCCATAGGATATTGGGTTGTTTCTTTTTGTAATCGTCATTACTAGATTGGAAAGACACAGCCAAAAAAAAGCAACATGCGATCAATATAAGCGGTATGATTTTTTTCATTTTGAAACACGATAATTGGCAAGTGTTTCAAATCTACTACTTTTAGATCTAATTGATGACTTTTTTGCACAAAAGAGCAAGGCGAAAATAATTCCTATTTATAAGTAACGTCAAAATTTCTAAAGCCCGATCATTTTTGATCAAAAATGAAATTACAGAACAGTTACAAAAAATCTAAAAACCTTTTTTTACTGTTTGCCTTCAAAATTATGGAATATTATATCGAAATTTCTTTACTTCATGGTTTGTTTATTTTTTTATAATTTTAATGTAATGTTTAAAGCCTCATTTTTTTGTATAGCATGTCTATGCTTTACAATGATCGTTTCCTGTACCCAAAAACCCGTCATTGAATCACGTGGAATTTATTCAATAGTGACCAATAAGAATGGTGTGAACCTGAGTTTTGCCGCTAGTTCTGGAGTGACCATTTTAGAAAAAGATGGATTTGGGTTTAAGGACCTGAATAAAAATGGGCAGCTGGATCCATATGAAGATTGGCGTCTTTCAGACGAAGAAAGATCAAAAGATCTAGCATCAAAATTGAGTTTGGAAGAAATCGCTGGCTTAATGTTGTATTCTTCACATCAATCAATCCCAGCCAGAGCAGATGGTTATTTTGCGGGAACCTATGAAGGTAAACCATTTGAAAAAGGCGTTACTAATCCAGCTGCTCTTTCTGATCAACAAAAGAAATTTCTGAAAGAAGATCACCTGAGACATGTACTGGTCACTACCGTTTCCTCTCCTGAAGTGGCAGCAGAATGGAGTAATAATGTGCAGGCTTTTTGTGAAAGCATCGGATTTGGAATTCCTGCCAATAATAGTTCTGATCCAAGGCATGGCACGGAAGCCAAAGCAGAATATAATGCAGCAGCTGGCGGCTCTATTTCAATGTGGCCAAGTTCTTTGGGAATGGCAGCCACTTTCGATCCAGAATTGGTAAGAGAGTTTGGAACGATCGCTTCTCAGGAATATCGTGCCTTAGGTATAAGCACCGCACTTTCCCCCCAAGTAGACATTGCCACAGACCCGCGTTGGGCTAGATTCAGCGGAACATTTGGCGAAAGCCCACAATTGTCGGCAGCAATGGCTGAAGCTTATTGTGATGGTTTTCAAAGTTCAGAAGGTAGCGAAAATGGTTGGGGTTCTACCAGTGTAAACGCCATGGTCAAACATTGGCCGGGAGGAGGATCTGGTGAGTCAGGTCGAGATGCACATTATGGCATAGGAAAATTTGCCGTTTATCCTGGCAATAACTTCAACGATCACTTGATACCCTTTCTAGATGGAGCATTCAAACTCAAAGGAAAAACAACAAAAGCTTCTGCAGTGATGCCGTATTACACCATATCGTGGAATCAAGATACTGTAAACCAAGAAAATGTTGGAAACAGTTATAATAAATACATCATTACAGATTTGCTCAGAAATAAATATGCTTATGACGGTGTCCTGTGCACCGATTGGTCCATTACCAGAGACCACAATGTCATGGATGTGTTTGTGGATGGCAAACCTTGGGGTGTGGAAAATCTGTCTGTAGCAGAGAGACACTATAAAGTCTTGATGGCAGGTGTTGACCAATTTGGTGGTAACAATGATAAGCAGCCCATACTTGATGCTTATGCCATGGGAGTAAAAGAAATAGGCGAAGAAAAAATGCGTGCAAGAATGGAGCAGTCTGCTGTGCGTTTACTCAAAAATATTTTCCAGGTAGGTTTGTTTGATAATCCTTATGTAGATCCTGCAAATTCCAAGGCAGTTGTTGGCAATCCAGATTTTTTGAAGAAAGGATATGATGCCCAGCTGAAGTCCGTTGTTTTGCTCAAGAATTCAAAAAATGTGCTACCACTTAAAGAAAAAATCAAGGTTTTTATGGCAAAAAGGTTTTACCCTGCTAGTGTCAATTATTTGGGAATACCTAGCCCGGAGAAGGAAGAATATGCCATTGACGTCAAGATGTTAGAAAAATATTTTACGTTTACGGACAAGGCCGAAGAAGCGGATGTAGCTTTGGTAGCTATCAGTAATCCAGCATCGGGTATTGGTTATGACAAAAATGATTTAGCGAAGGGTGGCAATGGATATTTTCCCATCAGTCTGCAATACGGAGATTATAAGGCTGATTCGGCTAGAGCAGTAAGTTTGGCTGGAGGAGATCCCCTTGAAAAAACGACTAATAGGACGTACAAAAATAAAACGGTCAAAACGCTCAATATCACAGATGCTGACTTGGTGCGCAACACCAAAAAGTTGATGGGTGAGAAACCGGTAATTGTTTCCATCAGTGTTTCAAATCCAATGGTTTTTGGTGAAATAGAATCTTTCTGTGACGCTATCTTAATCGATTTTGGTGTACAACATCAAGCAATTCTGGACATTGTTTCTGGAAAATCAGAACCCAAAGCAATGCTTCCAATGCAAATGCCTGCAGACATGTTGGCGGTCGAAGCTCAGTTTGAAGATGTGCCATATGACATGAATTGTTACAAAGATTCAGATGGAAATATATATGATTTTGCTTTTGGTTTGAACTGGAAAGGAGTGATCAAACCTGCAATGAATTATCGAATAAATTAAGCGCCAAAATAAAAGTAACCATGGCCAATTTAAATACAGAAGTCAAAAATAACAACACCTATGATGCAATCGTCATAGGCTCAGGAATGAGTGGTGGTTGGGCTGCAAAAGAGCTTTGTGAAAAAGGTCTGAAAACCCTCGTTTTGGAAAGGGGTCGCGAGGTAAAACATGGGGATTATCCGACTGCTATGACCGATCCTTGGGACCATGAACTCAGAGGTTCGATGAGCCCGGAGGAACAGCCTTTATATGAAAAGCAAAGGAGATCGGGTTTTGTGGGTGACCTCAATAAGCACCATTATGTCAACGATCAGGACCATCCTTATCATGAGGAAAAAAGATTTGATTGGATAAGAGGTTACCAAACAGGTGGTCGTTCATTGCTTTGGGGTAGACATTGTTACCGTTGGAGTGATTTGGATTTTGAAGCCAATGCCAAAGAGGGCGTGGGTGTAGACTGGCCAGTGAGATACAAAGAAATTGCTTCCTGGTATTCTTATGTTGAAAAATATGTAGGAATTGCAGGTGAAAAAATGGGCCTGAGTCACCTGCCTGATGGCGAATATTTAAAACCTTTTGAGCTCAATTGTTTGGAAACACATACCAGAGAAGTGATCAAAACAAAATTCAATCGGCACCTTACGATTGGCAGGGTCGCCCATCTTACCGAACCCATCAACGGCCGTGGACAATGCCAGAACCGAGACAGATGTGACCGGGGATGTCCTTTTGGCGCATACTTTAGTAGCAATGCGGTAACCTTACCGGCAGCTGCTCAGACGGGAAACTTGACTTTGCGGCCACATTCCATTGTTTCTGAAATCATGTATGATGCAGAAAAAAAGAAGGCTACTGGTGTACGCATCATTGATGCCAATACCAATGAGGTGGTGGAATATTTCGCAAAAATCATTTTCTGCAATGCTTCTACAATGGGCACTGCGCACATTTTGCTGAATAGTAAATCCGACCGGTTTCCAAATGGATTGGGTAATGATAGCGGTGAGGTTGGTCACAACATCATGGATCATCATTATTTTGCTGGAGCATATGGAACATACGATGGAATGGAAGATAAATTTTATCATTTGCGAAGACCTACAGGTTTTTATATTCCTAAATTCAGAAACATTGATGAAGCAACTCGCACTCCAGAAATTGTGCGAGGATTTGGTTATCAAGGAGGTGCTTACCGCACAGGTTGGGACAGAGGAACGATCAGTGGTGAATTTGGGGGTAATTTCAAAGACAGTATGTCCAGACCTGGTCCATGGGAAATGATGATGAATGGTTTTGGCGAAATACTACCAGACCACAACAACCACGTAAAATTGCACCCAACATTAAAAGACAAATGGGGTCTTCCTCAGCTTTCTTTCCATACGGAATTTACAGCCAAAGACCTCAAAACCAGAGAATATATGCAAAGCGATGCCGCTGAAATGTTGGAAGCTGCCGGCCTCAAAAACATTAAAACTTTTGATAGCATCGGTGGAATGGGCAAAGGTGTACACGAAATGGGCACTGCCAGAATGGGCAACGATCCAAAAACTTCTGTTTTGAATAAGTGGAATCAGATGCACAGCGTCAACAACTTATTCATCACTGACGGAGCTTTTATGGCCTCTGCAGCTTGCGTCAACCCTTCTATTACCTATATGGCCTTTACAGCAAGAGCGGTGGATTATGCTGTTAAAGAATTAAACAAACAAAATCTGTAGTTATGGACAGAAGAGAAGTATTAAAATTATCGGGACTTGGATTGGGCTTTACCCTTTCTGGTTCTGCATTATTGAGTTTGATTGCATCTTGCAAATCAGAAGTCAGTAGCGGTGTTGGTTTGCAAGCCTTGGAAAAAGATAATTTTGCCTTCATGGAAACGTTGGCCGAAATTATTCTGCCAAAAACTGCGGAAAGTCCGGGGGCTGGTGACGTCCAAGTCTCATCGTTTATAGATTCATTTGTCTCAAAAGTTTACGATGAACCGGCAATAAAACAATTCAACGATGACATTGCCATTTTAGAAAAGGAGTGCAAGGCTAAATATGGGAAAATATTGGTATCATGCGATGACAAAGAAAAAGTTGAATTTGTAAAAGGTTTGGAAAGTAGTGAATATGAGCCTGCAGTGAACATTTGGGGCAATCAAGTTTTTGAAGGAAGTGAGATGCCTTTTTACAAACAATTGAAATCTATGATTTTGTGGGCATATTTCACTTCTGAAAAAGTGGGTAAAGAAGTTTTGACGTATCAACAACTGGCCCCGGATTATCAAGGCTGTGTTGATGTAACGGCTGAAACTAGATTGCGGTCTATTTAAGGTTTGTTTGGAATGAGATAGCAGATTTCCAAAATGACTTTGAGTTGAATGTGAAAAATATTAAAACCAAAAAATGGAAAAGATTTTATTAGATAATCAAAAGTCCATGCTTGATATCAAGGAGTCCAATATTGATGATTCCAAAATTGTTTGTGCAAGTGTGCAGCGATTATATTTTGAAGATGTAAATCTCGAGGGAAGCAAAATCGTCAATGCTAATATGACTGATTTTGAAATTGAGGGCGCTCAAATGGGTGGAGCTTATATCCACAATGTTGGCATGCCACCTCCTGGTCATCCGATGTATGACATCAATGCCAAACAAAAACCACTGCGGTTTGAAGATTGTAATCTGGAAGGTAGTACCATCTCGCATTGCGATCTATCAGGAATTTCCATTCTTGACTGTAAAATGGATGGTCTGACCATCAATGGCATATCAATAGAGGAATTGATGGAAGCTTATAGCAACAGGTAATCCATTGCTAGCTTTTCAAAAGTTTTAGATTTTCGAATTCGGGCATGATTTTATAATAAGGATCTAGTGGAAAACAGCCCGAAATCATTCCATTTCTGGGTGCGGTTGTACAGTCTGAAAAAGTTCGGCAAATTTTTTGTCGTTGCAATACTTTTCCATTGATCATATCAATAGGCATATCGGGATAACTCAAAACCATTCTGCCAAAGCCTATCAGATCAGCCATTCCATTTTCCAAAACAGCAGCTGCCACATTGGGCAACCATTCCTGCAAATAACTGTAGGCCGAACCAATAATGACCATATTGGGGAAAGCTCTTTTTATTTCAGCCGTGACGTTTATTTGTCGGGCAACACCGATTAATGGATCTTCGGGTGGAAGATAACCGTCAGATGGCGGAAAAAGTGCAGGACGGATGATGTGCGGGTTGTAATAAGGACTTCCTGCAGTCACACAAATCATTTGAATGTCCATTGATTCTGCCAATGCAATGAATTCTAATGTTTCTTCCAAATTGATGCCCAAACCTCCGGAGATACCTCCAAAAGCACAATCGTATGGTCCATCGGTGCTTGGTACACCACTTGGATCCTCTTTCCCTGCTACAAATGGTTGAAAATCAAATGCACTCAACCTCACTCCGATTTCAAGGCCGGGAGCTGCCACATTTATACCTTCTACAATGCTTCTAAAAAACCTGGTGCGATTTTCAAAACTTCCCCCATATTTTCCTGGTCGGTCATAAGCGCTCAAAAATTCGTGGCCGAGATATCCGTGACAATGTTTGATGTCGACAAAGTCAAACCCTGCTTGCTGAGCAAGTACAGCAGCCGCAATGTATTTTTCAATTAATGCATCGATGTAATCGTCTTCCATGAGTGGATAATCATCGCCCAATCCAAATTTTGCATCCAAAACAGGGTGGTGATAAAGTATGCGAGGTTCCATTTTTCGCTTGTCATAAGGCTTGCAAAATCTTCCAGAATGGGTGAGTTGTAAACCAATGACTAGGTCAGAGCTTTGGCCAAACTTTTGTTCATGTTCTATGACCAACAGTTCATGTAATTCTTTGAAGTCGTCCAGATTTTGATCATTGATCATCAATTGATTGGGGTTCGCCCGCCCTTCTTCACAGACAGCTACCGCTTCGCAACCGAAAAGCAATTTGGCTCCGCTTGTTGCAAAGTTTTTCCACCGCCTTTTGGTGTGTTCGCTGGGCTTGCCATCAGTTGTTCCATCCCAACCTTCCATTGGTAAAATACAAAGCGAATTCCCGACCAGTTTTCCAGACTTAAGTGTTATGGATTTACCAAATAGTTGACTATGGTCTGCTGATAAATTTGCAGTAAATGGCAAGTTTATATTCAATGAATGGATGTGGTCCACAAATTGATCAGCCGTTTTTAATTGCGCAATTCTTTTATATTTCGGCGTATGTTTTGAACTCATAAATTTCGAAAATTGGGTAAACAATTAAAATAAGCATAGGCTGGTTTTTGATCAATAACCCTTCCCATCTGAATGGCTAATTCCCTGACATGGTAATCTCCCCACATGCTGGATTCTCCGCTTGCGATATGTTGCCCTACAGGTACATAATCCCAACCATTGGGTTCGTGATAAATGCTATGTAATAAAAGTCCTTGATGATCGGGGCTTTCAGATAAGTAAGGTTCAGAAAGCAAAGTTTGTGTGATCGTGAGCGCTGCCTGTGTGTACTTTTCATTACCCAAGACATTTCCCAGGCGAAAGAATCCCTGTGCTGCAATGGCCGCAGCTGTACTATCCACTGGTTCATATGGGTTGAATGGATCCGCATTTTTTGCTGTGTAATCCCCCAACTTGTAAAGCAATGGAGCTCCAGTATCCCAATATGGTATGCCATCTAATGCACTATTTTGAATGTAAAAGTCGCAAGTAGCTTTCGCCCCTTCGATCATTTTATCCAAGAGTGTTTCTTTGTGAATGATGCCTTCAAAATGATGATCTTCGACTTTTTTCAAAAATTCCAATTCCTCTGCCAAACCGCAAATGGCCCAAGCCAGACCTCGAGTCCAGGTCGTAAAACCACTAAAACCTTGTTGTGCATTTGGAGCTCTGAAATTCCCATCGTTTGTATTGAAAATACACTCATGAGCCGTTCTTCCCAGCACATCATACTTGTCACGCCCTTTCCCCAAGTAAATATTATAATCTAATGTGGAGCAAATGTGTTGAATGCCTCTTTCTAATAAATTGATCGTCACATCATTTTCGCCTTTGAGCGAGTGACCTAGAAAATGACTCAGAAAAAGTATTCTTACTGATCTGATCGTGTCCACAAAAAGTGAGTGTGGCCCATTGAAAGAATATATAAAACCACCGCCATTTTTGGTTGTTGTCCAGCGAGCAGCTTGCACTGCTCCGCTAGCTTTTAAGGCTAATTTGTAAAATTCTGCCTGCCATAAATCTTTTTCCAAAAAGCCTTCTTCCATCAAACGCAAGAGGCTGCCATAAGTGGAAACATTGTTGAAGCCATGGTCGTGAACACCCATGTGGGTAAGATGTGGCGCCATTTTATCAACGGTCCCATGTCTACCAATTTGTAAAAACTGCTCTTCGCCAGTCGCCTCAAACTGTAAAAGCGCAGCGCCATATTGAAATCCTTGTGTCCATTCTGTCCATCCTCGGGTGGTGTATTTTCCTTTGACAGTAAAAACGGGAGAACCCTGGCCCGCATCGTATTCACTTTCAATCATTCCAATTTTCGATCCTGAGATTTCCCAAAACTTTGATAAACTGGCTTTTAAATCAGAAGGCTTTAAAGAATGGTCAATTTTCATAAATAGTTATATAAGTACATCGATTTGAATATTGGTTTTTGAAGTCTACTCCCCGATTTTTAAATTCCTAATAAAGAAAGACTAATTCTTTCAAATATAAAGTAAATTATCTGTTTACTATCTCATTTGGTGATCAAAAAGTATGGATCGTTTGTTGTTAACTGAGGACAATTATAAGTAAAAAGAAACGAAACGAAAGATTAAATCAATATAAATAACTCAAATCGCAAGCAAAAAGTGGTTAATAGTCTAACTTTTTAATCGTCTATTTTTAACATATAAACGCATAAACAAATAAACGCATAAACCTCCTTTCACTCAAAAAAGATTTAACTCTTTATGCATCTAAATGCGAAGAATTTGTTTTTAAAAAAATGATAACTACCTCAGTGGACATTTAATTTATCTATAACAAAAGGTAAATAATTTTGCTGTGGAGAAATCTGTTATGTGTATACATTTTTTGGAATCTATAAAATAGCAAGTTTATGCAGGAATTGTACATTATCTCTTACAATCAAAACCAATTATTATGTACAAATTCGCATTCTTTTCTTTCGCTTGTTTATTATTATTGAACGCATGTGCCGACGAGTCTTCGCTTGGGACAGACACCAGTCAGGACTCATTAGAAACGGGAACTTATGCCAACGTTGATCGAGCGCTTTGGCAACATTTCAAAGCATTTGAAGACGAAGCTGCCAGCAGAGGTTTCTCCATCAATCTAAATCAATTAAAAATTCG
The DNA here is from genome assembly GCA_029567325.1 of Bacteroidota bacterium. GTDB lineage: Bacteria > Bacteroidota > Bacteroidia > Chitinophagales > Saprospiraceae > JADKBO01. The sequence continues at coordinate 73,505 of JAKQLF010000115.1, forward strand.
AGCCAACATTTCTGAAATTTCTGAAAATGGCGTTTTGGGCCAATGCCAATACAACAGCCACTTGCCCAACCAAGTGACCATTGATAAAACCTTTTGGAATCGCAGTTCAGAGTTGTACAAAGAATTTGTCGTTTTTCACGAGCTTGGGCATTGCGTTTTGGATAGAAACCACAAGGAAGATAAAGACATTCGGGGCCGCTGTTTGAGCATTATGCGTAGTGGACTTGGGGATTGCTTGGATGCGTATAGTAGCGCCAATCGCACTTATTATTTGAATGAATTGTTTGGAAATTAAGCGCCATGAGCAGCGAGCCACGAGCCATGAGCAGCCAGGGTTTGTCAATAAAGGATCACTTTCCGAGCATTCAACATCCAAACAATTCCCAAAATGGCTAAGAGGCCAAATGCCATCGGTAAAGACAATGCTTTTGAAATAAAGCCAATGATGACCGGACCAAATAAAAAGCCACCCATTGCAAATGTATTCATAACGGCAAGTCCTGAACCTTTCGGCATATTGGGCACCCTAGCAGCACTTGCATACAAGATCGGTGCGCCACAGGAAACGCCAGCTCCAACCATTGAAAAACCAAGGATGGCTGTAAAGGTATTGGGAAAAAGGATGACGATACCGATGCCTGTAATGGCGATGATTGCACCAAAGAATAAAACTTTGTTTGCTCCATAAATGGGTACAATGCGGTCGCCCATCAACCTTCCGATGGCCATAAACAGAGAGTAACCAGCCAAACCCCAGCCCTCATAATATTTGTTGGACTGGACAATTTCCCTCATATACACAGCGGTCCAATCGGTCATACTGCCTTCAGTGATGTTGATGCAAATGCCAATGAGGATCATTAAAAGAAAACTTCCCTTGGGAAAGGAAAATTTACTCGATTCGTGTGAGATTTCGTCTGGATCATAATCTTGGATTTTCACAATATTTGGCAGGGCCAAAAGTGCAAAAACGGACATGAATAAGCTGACTCCCACCATGTATAGTCCAGGTACCCAGCCCAATCCTCCAAAAAAACTGGATGCAAGTGAGCCCATCATCAAACCCAAACTAAACATGCCGTGGCAGGTACTCATGATCTTCAATCCTAGGTGTAATTCAATTGCACCAACACAGGTATTCATACCCACATTTGTAATTGATATTCCAGATCCACAGAGAAACATAATGAAAGCCATCAAGGGTAAATAAGGTGCATTCAACAGCAGGGCAAAGGAGGTAAGTAACAAGATCAAGCCCACAAAAGTGGTGAGTTTCATGCCCCATTTTTTGATCATCCACGCCGCCACCGAATTCATCGTGACTGCGCCAAAGGGCATAGACAAAAGCAAAAGCCCCAACTGCCCATCATCCAAGTCAAATTTGTGTTTGATGAATGGAATGAATGTGGCCCAATTGCCGACCAAAAACCCTATGGTAACAAAAGCTACGCCGATGGAAAGGCTTTGTTTATTGCCCAGGAAATCTTTGGTAATGTGTGAAAACATACAGAAAGTTTTGCTTTGAGGGGCAAAAATAAGTTATAAATGCAAGTTTGCTCACATCACCAAATTTTAAAAGCAAAATTTTAAAAGCAGCTTCTTATTTAGCCCATTTTCTAGAAACAGATGCCTTTTCTGTAGGAAAATCTTTTGGAACTTTTTGTGTCACTTTACCACTAGCGGCCCATTCAGCGCCTCTTTGTAAAGTAGTAATAAATCCTACAGACTCCACAGAGTAGTCGAAATGACCAAGTGTAGTATGAAAAACACGGCCTTTTCCATAGTTGATAGCCATCAAGATGGGTACATTTTGACCCATTCCTTTAACTCTAGGATTCCATGGTGGTGAGTTACCCTCTACATCAGAGTAGGCAGTAGCTAAGATGGTGGCATTTTCAAAAGGGCCACGCATGCGTTCATACAATTCATCTTTAGAATGCAACCATTCCTTGGGAAGCCCTTTCATGATGGGATGTTCAGGCGCTCTGGTGGTGACAACAAACTCAAATTCTGCTCCGTGAGAACCGCATATTCCTTCTGTTGCATCCTTTTCCAATTTGCCCTCTTTGTTATAAAAGACATAAGGTCCTGTTTGGCTATTTCTACCTCCCCAGGCACCAAGTCCAATCATTTTATTAAACTCATCCCATTCACCCCAAGCGTTGTTGGCAGCATGTACAACAACAAATCCACCACCATTACTCAGGTATTTTTCAAAAGATTTTTGAGTTTCAACAGGCCAAAGAGCTGCTGATGCACCAAGATTGGAAATTACAACATCATATTTACTGAAATCCAGAGAAAACTTTGAAGTGATAATTGGTTTATCAGATATTCCATATGTTTTGTCATGTAGTGCATAAGTTTCTATGAAGGATCTTAATGGCTCAGGTTGAGATTGGTTATATTTTATTCCAAGCCACACTGAATCCATACGGTAAACACTGACCTCAAATAAACCTGTTTCTTCGAGATAATCTTTCATCATCATGGTAGTTTTTGGCCACACATAATGGTTGTTTTGGCCATCAATGATCAAGGCTTTCATCTTTGGCGCCTCAACGATTTCTTTTTCTAATGTTCCACCCAGATTTGAAAGTAGGAGGAATGAAAATATCCAACTCAAAATTGTCATACTTCTGCTGTTGTTTTGTGACTTAATGAAATTTAGAAATGTATTTCAGTGCAATATTAATGATAGAAATCAAATAAAATTGCTTGTCCATTTCACGATTTGTAATTCAAATATACACGGTTGAATCAGAATGCACTGATAAATTTGAAACAGATACGAATTTTTTGGCAGCAATTTAGGGGTCAAATCAATTTCTGATGAGTATAATTTGCTCCGCCTTCCAGATACTTTTCTTATCAACAATTTTGTAAGCATTTTAAAATCACTTTAATACAGCAACTTTCCTTTGTTTCAATCAAGAAGTATGAACTTTAATCCACAATATTTACTTTACATTGTTTTACCATCTTACACCGTGTTTTCTACTGAATGGCAACAAGACTAAAATCCATTTCTGATCAACCCACTTTTGACCTCAAAGCAAATTTTGAGGCCATGCGTTTTTTACCCCGTTTTTATAGAGAAGTAAAAAACACCAATCGGACTTTGTTTTTTGCCAACATGTTGGGTCGCGCTTTTTCAGCGTTGACACCCGTGGCCACTTTGTGGGTGGGCAAAATGATCATTGATGAAATCATATTACAAGCAAATGCACCAGTCAAAGATTTGTATCAGCTGTGGTGGTTGGTAGGTATTGAGCTGGCCATTTTGGTAGTTTCTGACATCATCAACCGATTGATCAACCTCTCTGATGGCTTACTCGGTGACCAATATTCAATTGACAGTTCGGTCTTATTGATCAATAAAACGTCGGAGGTAGAACTGAGCCAGTTGGAAGACTCTGAGTTTTATGATAAATTGGAAAGAGCGCGGCAGCAGACGACAGGTCGGGTAGGTTTGTTGTCCAATATGTTGGGTCAAGTTCAGGATTTATTTGCCTTGGTGACACTCATCGCGGGTTTGATTTATTTTGAACCGTGGCTGATTTTGTTGGTCGTCATTTCCATCATTCCAAGTTTTCTCAATGAGATAAAATTCAGCAATACGTCCTATTCGCTGTCCAAGAGTTGGACACCAGAGCGACGGGAATTGGATTATCTGCGCTACATTGGTGCCAATGATAAAACCGCCAAGGAGTTGAAGCTCTTTGGTTTGGCAAATTTTATCGCCACTCGATTCAAAGAACTTTCGGTAAAATATTACTTGGAAAATAAAAAGTTGTCCATTTCCAGGAGCCAATGGGGAGCTTTTTACAATTTGATTGGCACTTTGAGTTACTATGCTGCTTACGTGCTCATCATTTACAGAGTCGTGAGTGGTAATATTACCATTGGTGATCTTACCTTTTTATCTGGCTCATTCAACAAACTGAAATCCAGGTTGGAAGCTACTTTTATTCGCTTTACCAGAATTTCGGAAAGTGCCCTCAACCTCCGCGATTACTTCGAATTTGTTGACCTCAAACCCAACGTCGACCTCCAATTTGAAGAAAGACCTTTGCCAACTGCCATCACCCAAGGTTTCACATTTGATGATGTGAAATTCAGTTATCCTGGAAGTGATACAGATGTTTTGAAAGGTGTTTCATTCGAACTAAAAGCTGGTGAAAAAATGGCTTTTGTCGGTGAAAATGGTGCTGGCAAAACGACATTAATCAAACTTATACTGAGGTTTTACGAACCTACTTCTGGACGCATTTTGTTGGATGGAGTGGACATCAGGCATTTCAACAAAACATCTTATCAAACATTTTTTGGAGTGATCTTTCAGGATTTTGTGAAATATGAGTTGTCAATCAGAGACAATATTGCTGTTGGGAAAATCGATGAAAGAGAAAATGACGGTCGCATCATTAGTGCCGCAGAATCTAGCCTGGCATCCGAGGTAGTTTCTGAAGTCAAGGACGGTTATGACCAACAATTGGGTAAACGTTTCGTAAAAGGCATCGAACTTTCTGGAGGCCAGTGGCAAAAAATTGCTTTGGCCCGAGCCTATATGAAAGACGCAAAGGTGTTGATCTTAGACGAGCCTACTTCCGCATTGGACGCCAGAGCAGAATATGAAGCATTTCAGAGATTCATTGGCCTCACCAAAGGAAAAACCTCCATCATCATCTCTCACAGGTTCAGTACCGTGCGGATGGCGGATCGCATTTTGGTTTTGGAAGATGGTGTGATTTCTGAATTGGGTACGCACGAGGAATTAATCCAACATGATAAATTGTACGCGGAATTGTTTGATTTACAAGCAGCTGGCTACCAATAAATAGTAACAGCTTTCAGCAATCAGCAATCAGCGATCAGCATTTTGAGACGATATTCGTGATTTGGCATCGAGCTTCGAGCCACGAGCCTGAGGTTAGGACACATCTTTTTTTCTAAATATGTTGTACCCTATCATTATGCCATCAAATTTATCCAAGCCCTCAATTATTGTTTTATTTCCAGGAGGCCTTTTGACGTTATAAAACTCTTTCCAACCAGCTAGT
>JAKQLF010000137.1 GCA_029567325.1 Bacteroidota bacterium
TCAATGAGCCAAAATGGATTCCAATTGAGAAGCAAGAGCCATCTGACCAAGATTGGTATTTGGTTTTTTTCCCTGCAAACAATGAATATGGTAATACTGATTATATAGACGTTTGCTTTTGGAACGGTGTAGGCTTTGAGGGTGGGGCTTTTGGCTATCAGCAAGATGGTATTGAATATACTCATTGGATGCCATTGCCAGAAATGCCGAAAAGATAAAACATGTCAGAGCATTATGAGCAGAGTGAGTTATTTAGATTAACGCGTTCCCGTCCTGAACTTCGCTGGATGTTCGCTATACCAAATGGCGGGCTGCGTTCTAAAGCCACGGCTGCAAATCTCAGGCGTTCTGGAGTAAAGGCTGGAGTGTGGGACATCTATCTGCCCCGTCCCAGCAAGGGCTATCATGGCTTATTTATCGAAATGAAGTATGGCAAGAACAAGCTGACCGAACTCCAGCAAGAGTTTTTTGAATATGCTACACAGCAGGGCTACTTGTGCAAAGTGGCTTATAGCGCTGACGAGGCAATTGAGATTATTGACGAGTATTTAGGAAGCGAGGTGCATGATGAAAAATATAAAACTTAAAACATGTCCATTTTGTGGCGGAAAAGCTAAATTATATAAAGATTATGATTCAGTATGGACAATTGAATGCCAAAAATGTGGATTTTGGGTTGATGTATTAATCATTCAACATGTGGATAACAAAAAAGATTTGATTAAGTATTGGAATACTCGAAGCGAAGCACATGATGACTGAAAACGAATTGAGGGAAGTACTTGGAGAGGAGCTATTTGATAGGCTATCCCAAGATGATAAAGCGTTAATATTAAATACTGCAGGGGAATTTAATTTCAATATTGAAGGCGAATTTCCTAATAAACCATTTTGCCCGCAGCCATTTTATGTGATAGATAAAGAGCTCGGAGAAGTAGCAACACATCCAAGCTCTATGGATGAAATTGAGGAATTGCAAGCCGTTGCACCAAACGGAACTCATTTTGCCATTGATTGTTATGGGCAATTGTTAATATTAGATGGCTTAGGAAACTGGATATTTGCTCCAGAAAAATATAT